>JBNJII010000035.1:0-29380 GCA_051749205.1 Thermodesulfobacteriota bacterium
TGTAAGAAGCCGCCAGTTTGATCACCAGTGAAACGCACGGATGTCCCCCTCCGTCATTGCCCGGCCAGGATGCTTCGAATACATCGGGATCAGACTTACTGGGCAATCCAGGGGAAAGCTTTTCTATCAAGAGGGCAGGGCTTGGGGTCAAGCCGGCCTTACTGGAAGAGACCGGCTCGTAAGGAGGCCGCCCTTGCTCCCAAGAGCAGGCCCTCTTCAAGGTGCATCTTGTTCATACGAGAAATCAGAGATCAGAGGGCAGAAAGGAGAAACACCCCCCAACCTCCCTCAAGGGGGGACGAAGAAGAGTGAGCGACAGATGAAAGTTGATTTTTCAGTAGGGGCGAATAATCATTCGCCCTCTTATTAATGTACATGCCTGTCAATCAACAGACACGCGTGAGGAGGACTGCGGTTGAGGTCAACCGCATCCTCCTCAACAGATAGGCCAGTATTTGTCATCCAAAGGGACCTGGAAACAATCAAGGAGATATATTTTCCATGCAGCTGAGCAAAGAACAACTTATGATCCAGAAGATGGCCAGGGAATTCGCCCGCAAGGACCTCATGCCCCTGGCGGCGGAGCGGGACCAAAGGCACGAGTATCCGGCAGAGAGTCTGAAGAAAATGGGCGAGCTGGGTCTTTTGGGTATGCTGGTTCCGGAAAAGTATGGGGGCGAGGACATGGATACCGTATCCTACGCCCTGGCCATGAGCGAGGTGGCTTATGCCTGCGCCTCCACGGCCGTGATTATGTCTGTGCACGATTCCATTTGCTGCGGGAGCCTTCTGAAATTCGGCACAGAAGAGCAGAAGCAGAAGTACCTGGTGCCCATGGCCCAGGGAGAGTTCATCTGCTCTTTTGCCCTGTCCGAGCCGGAAGCAGGTTCCGATCCGGCCGGGATGGAAACCACGGCAGTCAAGGACGGGGACCATTACATTTTAAACGGCACCAAGCGGTGGATCACCGGCGGGGCCACATCCGAGCTGTTTATCGTCCTGGCCAAGACCGATCCTGAAGCCGGGCATAAAGGAATTTCCGCCTTTCTGGTGACCAAGGATATGGAAGGTTTCTCCACCGGGCGGCTGGAGGACAAGATGGGCCAGTGCGCCTCGGATACGACGGATCTTTTATTCAATAATTGCCGGGTGCCGGCAGACCATCTCCTGGGAAAGGAGGGGCAGGGATTTCTGGTGGCCATGTCCGGACTGGACGACGGGCGGATCGGGATCGCCTCTCTGTCCGTGGGCGTGGGTCAAGCCGCCCTGGATCAGGCTGTGGAGTACTCCAAGCAGCGGGTACAGTTCGGAAAACCCATTGCCCAGAACCAGGGCCTGCGCTGGATGATTGCGGATATGGCCACGGATGTTGAAGCCAGCCGCTTATTGGTTCTCAATGCCGCCTCCAAGAAGGACAATAAACAGAAATGCAGCAAGGAAGCCTCCATGGCCAAGCTGTATGCCTCGGAAATGGCCAATCGGGTAACCGGGCAGGCCATTCAGATCCATGGTGGATATGGCTATACCAAGGAGTTTCCTGTGGAGCGCCTGTACAGGGACGCCAGAGTCTTGACCATTTACGAGGGGACCTCCCAGGTGCAGAAGATCGTCATTGCCAACGACGTGATTGGAGACAAGAAAAAGAAAAAATAGGCCAAAGTTGGAATATTCTTTTGTGGTAAGGAGATGAAAATGGAGAAAAAGAAAGCACAACGCATGGACCTCTTTGATGCCGTGGCCATGATCCGGGACGGGGATCTGCTCACCTTCTCTGGATTTACCATCTGGCGCAGGCCCATGGCCGCAATATATGAGATGATCCGGCAGGGAAAGAAGGATCTTCATTTGGTGGAGGTCCAGGGCGGGACGCACAGTGACCTGCTCATTGGGGCCGGATGCGTGAAGATATGGGAATCGTGCTGGATCGGGCATGAGCTGTACGGCAAGCTGGGGGGCAATCTGGCCCGCAAGGCTGAAGCCGGGGAGGTGATTGTCGAAGACTACACCCATATGCAGCTCTTGTGCCGAATGGCGGCCGGAGCCATGGGGCTGCCCTATTATCCCACCTATGCCGGCTTGGGCACGGACCACCTCAATCCGGAGTACGACCACCTGGGCAAGCTGGGCTACCGGGACGGCTCCTGGCCCAAGATCCCGAAGAAAAAGTATGAGCTGGTCAGGGATCCGTTTTTTGACAGCGAGCTGGTGCATGTTCCGGCCTGCAATCCGGACTGGTGCATTGTCTTCACCCAGGAGGTGGGCAGCGAGGGCACCCTGCGCATCCAGGGCCAGCGCTTCAGCGACGAGGAGGCCATCAAGGCTGCGGACAAGGTCCTGGTTCTGGCCGAGCATGTGGTATCCGAGGACTATATCCGCCGCGATCCGGATCGGAATCTCATCCCCCACTATATGGTGGACGCTATTGTGGAATGCCCCTGGGGTGCCCATCCCACTGGGTGCTATGGTTTGTATGAGCCGGACGGCCGCTTTATCCAGGACATCTACAAGAAGACCAGGACCCAGGAAGGGCTGGAGGCCTGGCTGGAGGAATGGGTGTTCGGTGTCTCCGACTTCGACGGATATCTGCATAAACTGGGAGTCCCGCATCTGAAGGTCTTGAAGGCCAATCCGGCGGAAAAGCATTCCACACTGATCAAAAGGGGGAAGGCCTGATGTATAAGGAAAAAAGCGGTTCGAGTGCAGGCGGCGGGATCTTGCAGCCCGGCGAGTATCAACCCATCGATATGCTGGCGGTTGCTGCGGCCCGGGAAGTCTTTGACGGGGACATCGTTTTTGCCGGGACCGGCCTGCCTATGTTGGCTATGAGCCTGGCTCAGCTGAGCACAGCCCCGAAATCGGTCTGCATTTATGAAGCAGGGAGCATTGACGGCTGTCCCTGCTCCATTCCCTCCTCAGTGGGGGATGCCCGGTGCATTGAAAACGCCTCGGTGTCCTCCGGATTGTTCGATGTTTTTCATCAGCTGCAGCGGGGCTGGGTGGATCTGGCCTTTTTGGGCGGGGCGGAAATCGACAAATACGGGAATGTGAACACGACCGGGATTGGGGAATACGGAGTTGTTCCGGAGAAGCGCTTGACCGGCGGCGGGGGCAATCCGGACATCAACGGGCTGGCCAAAAAGACTGTGTTTATCATGGTTCAGGAGAAGCGGCGCTTCAAGGAACAGGTGGACTTCATCACCTCCCCGGGGTGGCGGATTCCCAAATGGCCGCACGGGGAGATCCGGGACAAGGAGGAGGTCTACAACCGGGCTTACCGCGGCGGACCTTCAGCGGTGATAACAGACATGGCCATCTTTCGTTTCGACGAACAGGGTGAGATGTATCTGGATACCGTGCATCCCGGATTTACGGTCCAGGAGGTGCAAGCCAAATGCGGCTTCGAGCTCAACGTGAGCCGGGTCGGCGGGGAGACCAAGGCCCCGAGCCGGGAGGATGTGAACCTCCTGTATGCCAGGATTGACCCGGAACGCATCTTTCTGCCCTGAGCACCTGCCGGTCCAGCACTAGATTGAAGTCGAGAAAAAGCCCGGTACTCAACACAAAGATTGAGGCCGGGCTTTTGTGTTCAGTCCCGCCGCTTCCAAGCTTTGTACACACAGTCATAAATACAGTGACATTACAATATTTGAATTTCGAATTTGTTTCGATATTCGAATTTCGGATTTATGAACTCAGAGTCTCCTTTATTGGTTTGATATGACCAAGAGGATACGTCAGCGAACTTACGAGTCAGAGCACTTAGGTCTTGTACCTCCCGGCCGATGTGTACTACGTTCAGGACGACCGCCAGGTACGATGCCCCGTGGCGCTGAAGGATGAACTGCAAGCAGGGAACGTCCCATGTACATAGAAGATCAAGGAAAAAACAGTCTGGATGATCTGGAGATTTACAAGCGGACCATACAGGTCCTTCGCCAGTTCAAGAAATGCCTGTTCAGGGCCCAAAGCGAAGAAGGCTTTCTCCAAGAGCTGTGCGAACTTATTGTCCAGACCGGGCGCTACAGATTGGCCTGGGTTGGGTGTCACCGAAACGGCGATCCCCCCTCCCTGACACCTGTGGCCTGTCATGGTCAGGAGGGAGACACGGAGTTTGTGCACCAGTGCCTTCAACTGGCCCTCCTGGGAACCAGGCATATGGGGCCCAGCCTGCAAGCCTTGGAAGCGGAAGAGCCCTTTGTGGTCCAGGATATCCCGCGCATGTCCAGCATGGCCTTTTGCAGGTGGAAAGAGCTGGCCCAAGGCTACGGCTTTGGGGCGGCCATGAGCATCCCCTTGCGCTTGCACCAGGATACGCTGGGGGTATTGACTATTTACACGGATGCCAACCGGAGTTTTGACCCGGTGGCTGAAGAAGTCCTGCTCGAGCTGTCGGCGGATATCGCCTTCGGGATGCAGAGCCTGCGTACACAGGTCGACCATGAGCAGGCCGAGGAAGTTCTCAAGCGAACCGAGGCCAAGTACAGGGCTATCCTGGAGAATACAGGAACCGGGACTATTTTGATAGAAAACAATGAAACCGTGTCTTTTGTCAACGAGACCTTCACCAATCTGACCGGGTATTCCAAGCAGGAAATCGTTGGCAAGATGAAATGGTCTGATTTTGTGGCTGCTGAAGACAAGCAGCGGATGCAGAACTACCATGTATGGAGGCGAACCGTCCCGGGCAAGGCCCCGTCCGTGTATCAGTGCACGGTGGAGGACAAGGACGGCCGGCACATGAATGTGCTGATGAAAGTGGGCATGGTGGAAAACAGCACTATCAGCGTGGCCTCGTTCATGGATATCAGCCAGGCCACCCAGGCGCAGGATGTGTTGACCCAAAAGGAGTCCCAGCTCAATGCCCTGTTGGATAATTTTGAAGGCTTCATCTATGTCCGGGATACGTCCTATCGTGTCGAGTATCTCAACAAGCGGCTGATCAATCGTTTGGGACGGGACGCCCGGGGGGAGCTGTGCTATAAGGCCTTGTACAATAGGGAAAAGCCCTGTCCGGGGTGCAGACACGAGGTTTTGGGCCGGGAAGAGTTCATGAAGCGCGAGTTCCACAGCATCATTGACGACCGCTGGTACCGGGCAGTCATCTCCCCGATCCTTAACTCCAGCGGGTCCGTGTCCAGGGTCCAATGCCTGCTCACGGATATCACCGAGCTCAAAGAGACGGAAAGCGACCTCATAGAACGGGAGAAAAAGCTGAAAAAGGCCAGCCTCAGCCTTCAGAGCATGGACGGCTCCAGATTCAGGCTGGGTCGGATTCTGGGCAAGAGTCAGGCCATGCAGGAGGTTTACGATCTGGTCCTCAAGGCTGCGGCTGCAGACGACTATGTCCTCATTTACGGAGAGTCGGGCACAGGCAAGGAGCTTGTGGCCCAAACCATCCATGACTTGAGTCCTCGGGCCAAGAAGACATTTCTTCCGGTCAACTGCGGAGCGATCAATGAGAGCATCATTGAAAGCGAGTTTTTTGGATACAAGAAAGGGGCCTTTACCGGAGCGGATAAGCACAAGCCGGGGTATATGGATGTGGCCGACCGGGGCACACTGTTTATGGACGAGGTGGGGGAGATTCCCTTGAGCATGCAGGTCAAGCTCCTGCGGGTCATGGACGGCAACGGATATCTGCCGTTGGGGGGAGTGAACACCAGTTCCTCTGATGTGCGGATCGTAGCTGCTACGAACAGGGACCTGCAGGATCTGGTCCGCCAGGGGCACATGCGCCAGGACTTCTTCTACCGCATCCACATCATACCTATCCCTTTGCCGCCGTTGCGGGAACGGAAAGAAGATCTTCCTCTGCTCATCGAGCATTTTGTCTCCTCCATTACCGGGGAGAACCAGAATGACCCCTTGCCTGCCCGGGTGATGGAGGCCCTGTATCAATACCACTGGCCGGGCAATGTACGCGAACTGCAGAGCGTGATCAAAAGGACCCTGACCATGGGCCGTTTTGATCCTGAGTTTTTGGATCACTCCAATGCGCTGCAGGAACATAGCTCGCAGGTGGACAATACGCAGGGAATCAGGGAGCGTTGCATGCAGGATATGGACTTGAAGCAGGCCATCGAGGCCTTTGAAAAGCAGTACATTGAGCAGGCATTGCAGACGCATCGCTGGAGTCGGGTGCGCACTGCCCAGGCCCTGGGCATCCACCGCAAGACTCTGCATGACAAGATGCGCAAGTACGCTGTGGGATGATGATAGTATGCCTTGGTTTCCAACAAGGAGATTGTTCACATGGGCCGCGAAGACAAGTACATAGCAGAACCTGAAGAAATAAAAGCCGTTATCCGTAGATGCAATGTGTGCCGTCTGGGGTTGGCCAAGGAGAATGAACCCTATATAGTGCCTGTCGCCTTCGGCTTTGACGGCCAGAGTCTGTATATTCATACCGGAACAACAGGCCTGAAAATCGACTATTTCCAGGCCAACTCCCGGGTGTGCTGTGAGTTCGAGGATCAGGTCCGGGTGATAGCTGATTCGGACAAGCCCTGTGCCTGGAGCATGGCCTACACCAGTGTAATCTGCACCGGTCGGATAAGGGAGATGTATTCAGAAGATGAAAAAGTATCCGGCTTGAACCAGATCATGATCCATTATTCTGGCCAGGCTTGGATAATGCCCAGGCAGAAGCTGGATTCAGTCCGGGTATGGGCCGTGGATATCGAGTCCATGCGGGGGAAGATTTCTGCACCCAAATAATGACAGCAACTGGGGAAACAAAACCGCGTCGTCCCACTTGTTTCTTCAAAAGTCACATGTCCTGACTTGACCCAGGATCTCTATGTGCAGAGCCTATGCGTGGTCTCTGTTAACAAAAAAGCCCTCACTGCGGCCGCAGTGAGGGCTTAAATAATTGGTAGGTAAGAGTTGCGTCTCAAGTACCGCCAAAATGATGGGCCACGAAGGAATCGAACCTTCAACCTTCGGATTAAGAGTCCGCTGCTCTGCCAGTTGAGCTAGTGGCCCTGCCAACGCACATTTGAATATTTCATCTGTCGACTCCTGTCAAGGAAAAATTGGTTCGCTTCCTCGGAAAGGTTATCTTTCAGGATTTGGTCAAAAGTTGACAACAAACAAAAGTAAAAAATTTCATTGAGTAAAAATACATGTGCTGGCTTCAAAAAGCTCTCATGTAGCAATTGCAGGGAGTGCAGGGAGTTCAGGAATGGATATATTTAAAAAATACCTAAAAAATATGAAAATTATTAGCTCAATATGTATGCGATTATGCTTCAGAACAAAGGCGTTTATGTGTTTTGTTCTTTCAAAATACGCTTTGGAGATTGAACTTTTCGAGCAGAAATGAAAATATTGGGAGGAAGAAATTGGGCCGGCTTGATTAGATAGTCAATAAAATGAGTAAGATAGTATTTGCGAGGGGGATGCGTGTATGAGTTTGA
Organism: Thermodesulfobacteriota bacterium; assembly: GCA_051749205.1. GTDB lineage: Bacteria > Desulfobacterota > Desulfovibrionia > Desulfovibrionales > Desulfothermaceae > Desulfovermiculus. The sequence continues at coordinate 7,419 of JBNJII010000035.1, forward strand.
CATGATTTGCCGCTCTATGGTAAATCTGTACAAAAGTCAGATCAAGGAGACATATTATGACAGAAAAAGAGCAAAATTTGAGTGAGTTGATGCGTGAGTACGGGATCAAGCAGAAGTCCATTGCCAAAATCGCCAAGGTTTCACCGGCTGCGGTATCCCTCGTGGTCAATGGAAAATCCAAATCGGGACGGATTGAAGGGATCATAATGGAGGAGATAACCAAGAAGAAACAAGAGCAGGAAGAAATGACAGAACAATAGTTATATTATTGAGACAGGTGGGACAAAGCCTGGATGCACCCGTTTAACGATAAAAATGCATTCAGGCTTTTCTTTTCGATCACAGCAGGCCTATTCAGCAAGCCCTCCTCCTTTCTCACATCTTTTCAGCTTGTTGCGCTTTCTTTTATGTTTACCGTTTTGGTCCGAGAAAATCGGACAATTCGTCCTGCCGACATGAAACTTTGCCCTGGATGATCAGGGTGGAGACTGGGGTACGGTCATTGTCCACCTGGACTTTTATCACCCTTTTATAGCGTTCCACTATATGTCTGGCCCACAGGCGCATATAGGGACTCAGGCAATCCAATCCCGATACCAGGATGTGCTCCCCGCACACTTTGATCTGTAGTTGCAGCACCTGCTCCAGGTAATCCAGGGGGTCGAAGTACTGGTGGAACATGATCTTTCTGGCCTCAGATTGTCAGTTACCAGCCTGGCAGGATGAAGAGGGCAGCCATACGGGGAAAGACGTCTAGGCTTACCCGTATGGCTGAGGTTCTCTCCCACTCAAGATTGTACCTATCGTGGTTTCCGGGTAAGTTTCATCCATCATCAATCCGGCAAGTTCTTTGTCCGTTATCGGCATAATATAGTTCAGTATTTCTGATGAAAAGGCTGAACTATATTATGCGTCTTGTTTATCAGCTGTGTTGACCTTACGATTCAGATTGCGAGTTGAGCTTTTTTTCCAAGTCAGCAATGCGCTTTTGCAGGGAGTTGAGCATGGCCTGCAATTCCTCTTGGCTCTTTTCACCCATTTCCTGGCCGCTTTCCTTGAGCTCGGACATTTTTTGATCCAATTTGTCCTTTTGTTCCTGCAGGCTCTGCAGGCTGGACTGGACCTCTTCCTGGGTGGAGTTTTGGGCCCGGCCAGAGAGATCGTTTATCTTGGACTGCATATTTTGATATTGATCGCGGGCGTTTTGGAAAAATTCCGCCCCGGCCTGCTGCACAGCGTTGGATACTGCTTCGGCCGCTTCCTTGGTCTCTTCCACTGCCTTGGCATTCTCCTCTTTGTCCTGGCCGCAGGCCAGAATGCAAAAACCTGCAAACAATATGACGGTTGTGAGTACTAGCTGACGGATCATGGCTCCCTCCTGGTTATACGTTTTTTATGTGTTTCACTTTGCAATCTTGGGACCAAAAAGTCCATGCCCGCCATCCAGACAGGAGAGGAAAATACAGGCCCAGGCGGATGGACCTGGTCTCCACAGCCTGCATCAGTTGGGCATAAGACTCCATTTGCTTCTGGTAGCGGATTTTTTCTCGGTCCAGGAAACTTTGCACATCCCTTCCCTCATGCCGGCTGGTCTTATAGTCGATGATCCAGCGAACGTCTGTTTCGTCCACAAATGTGCGGTCCATGACCACGGAGGTGATGCTCCCACCGAGCTGACCGGTGAGGGCATATTCATTGGCAGCCTGGACGTGGGGGGCCAAAATCCAGCATCCCAGGTCCTGGGTTATAGTTGTTTCCAGGGCTTGCTGGACCAGGTCCGCCACCTGATGCACATCTGTTTCCCGCACTCCCAGATGAAGCAACTGACGGACAAAGACGGGATGCAATCGGCGCACTCTGGAGAGGTCCCAGAAGTGGAGTCCCTGGGCGGCTATGGTCAAAAGCCAGCCATGCACGCAGGTCCCGGCACAGCGCACAGCCTCTCCGGCCCAATCAAAGACAAGGCCCTCTTCAGGCTCAAGCTCCTGGGGAGGGGCCGGGGAGATTCCGTCCGGAAATTGCGGAGACTGCCACGTGGGAGGCAAGCGGTACAAGAATCCGTCTGACAAGACCGTCTTGGCCGCCTTGCCGGTCCTGGTGGTCTCCTGATTATCTGGGGCAGCTTGTTCAAAGTCTCGGCGCACAGCAGGCCACAGGGCAGCCAGCAAAGAACCGGAGGCCGGAGGGCGAAGGCCTTTTTCGCCTATGGTGGTGTGACCCAGAAGATGCAGGCGCTTTTGGGCCCGGGTGGCAGCTACATACAAAAGGCGCCCGACCTCGTGTTGCCCTTTGTCCTGGACCAGGTGGCGGATATAGGCATAGACCGGATCTCTGTCCTCTCCGACTCCGGTTCTGGGAGCCAGAAGCAGATCGCTTTGGCCGCTGGGACCGGAACGCTCCAGCCAGGTCAGAAGCTGTTGCTCGTCCGCCCGGGGAGGGCGGCCCAGCCCGGGGAGAATAACGGTATCGAACTCCAGGCCCTTGGCCTTGTGCACGGTCATAACCTGCAGGCTGGTGTCGGCCTCGGCATCCGGCTGGGCGAAGAGGCCCCTGACCGCATTGTCCAGTTCATCCACAAGCTCCTCAGGAGCATGGGTAAACCTGTCCTGTAAAAGGGTGAAAAAGGCCAGGGCATCCTGTCTGTCCCGATCTGTATGCAGACAGTCCGGGCCACCCAGGGCCTGCCAGCAGGACTCCACCTGGCGGCGGATTCCGGCCCGATCCCTGCTGAGCAGGGCATTGTGCACAATGGGCCACACGCGCTGCAGCCGGGTCCGGCCCTGGGGGCTGAGCTGGGAGAGGACCTTGTCGTCCTGCATTCTGAAAGGAATCGAGTCCTGGCATCCTTCCGGGCACAGCAGCCGCAGGTCGTGAAGTTCCAGGCCGCACCAGGGGGCCCGGAGAACGGCCAGCCAGGCCAGCTTGTGTCCGGGATGGCGCAGGGCCTTGGCCAGGGCGCACAAGTCCTGGATAACCGGCCTTTGGTTCAAGGAATCGATGTCCAGGGCCTGAAAAGACAGGCCGGCCCGGTTCAGGGCAGGGACGATCTCCCGCAGATGGGAGCGGCTGCGGACCAGAATCGCTATGGTCCCCTGGGGGCGGTCCGCCTGGGCCTGACGGACTAAGGCGACGATCTGTTCGGCTTCGGTCTGGAAACCGGAATCGAAAAAGGGATGCACGTTCACGGCCGGATTGTCTTCGGCAGGGAGAAAGGCATGGGCCGGGGAGTAGGGCACGCTTCCGGTCAAGGGATCCTCGGTCGGGGGCAGGACCTGGGGAAAGGCCTGGTTCACCCAGTCCACCACCCCGGATTGGGAGCGGAAGTTCACGGTTAAAAGCAAAGGCGTGAGGGGGATGTGCCCCAGGCCCTGCTGTCTGGCCTGCAGGAAAAGGCCCACCTCAGCCTCCCGGAAACTGTAGATGGACTGCATGGGGTCGCCCACAGCGAAAAAGGTCCGTCCGTCCCCCGGGGTCCAGCCGGCGGTTAGGGTTTGCAGGAGCAGGAACTGGGAAATGCTGGTGTCCTGGAACTCGTCGATGAGCAGATGCTGGATGCGGTTGTCCAGGATCAAGGCCAGGTCCGTGGGATCTTCGGGAGAGCCCAGGGCCTGCTGGGCCCGGCTGGTGATTTCGGTGAAATCCACTTCTGCGTGATCTTGAAAAGCCAGGTGCAAATGGCCCACAGCTAGGCGCAGGACTTCAAAAAGGGCTTCCAAGACCGTCCATTGCTCAGCGGTGTATTCCGGATGGGGGAGGAGGAGGATTGCATTCAGCTTGGCCTGAAGACCCGGGGTTGCGGACAGGGCCTGCATGCAGGCTGAAAATTCCTCTTTCATCTCCTGCAGCAAGGCCTTGACCTGCGAATCTTTGCTTCCGCTGGGCGGGGGAAAGCCCAGGTTTTTGTTGGCCTGCTTGCGGATCTGCCCTTCCTGAGTCAGGCAGAAGCCGGCCAGTCCAAGCCAGTACGGCAGATCTTCTGCTGTACAGCCGGGGATGTCTTCCAGATCGGAGCACGAGCTGAGATGAGGCATCTTGTCCGGGTCCGGCAGGCGGGGGGCGGCGAAACGGATCAGGCGGATCAGGCTGAGGGCGGCATCCTCCGGGAAGAGGTCCCGAGTCTCGCTCAAGGTGTCCTCCACAGCCCGGCCCAAAGCGGCCTCCAGCCTGGGCCGCTGCAGCTGGCGGCTGTCCGGATCGGCCAGGTGCCGCAGCCACTGTTCCCTTTGAGGGAGCATCCCGGCGATGAGGCGGCAGGCCTTGTCCTGGTCGTTGTCCAAGTGGGCCAGAAGGGTGCGGACGGAAAAAGCCCAGGGGGAATCGCTGTCCAGCTCAGCCACGGTGGCCTGGGCGGCCTGCATGTACATCTGCTCCGGGTCCTCGCTGATCCGGGCCTGTCCGCCCAGCTTGGAGAGCAGGGGCATACGGGTGACCAGGCCGGAGCACAGGGAATCAATGGTCTGGATGCGCAGCCGGGACGGAGAGGAAGGAAGCTCCCAGCCCTGGTTGTGGCTGCGGGCCAAAACCTTATGGGCCAGATCCAGGGTCATCTTTTCGTGATCCGCCTGGGGCTGTTCACCGCCTGCCGCCCGGTGCAGGGCACGCAGGATGCGGGCCCGCATCTCACCGGCCGCCTTGCGGGTGAAGGTGATGGCGATGACCTCTTCCGGGGCCTGGACCGTGGCCAAAAGGGCCAGGGTGCGCTGGGTCAAGAGCTCGGTTTTGCCCGACCCGGCCGGAGCCTGGACGATAAAGGATCTCTCCGGGTCCAGGGCCGCAGCTCGCTGCTTTGCATCCGCTATCTCAGAGGGCATGGACTTCCTTGCTGTGAATATTCTCAAAAATCCGGCACAAGGGGTGCAGATCGCACTGGCGGCAGGCCCGGTCATTGCTCGGGCTCACCTGGGCCTGTCCGCTTGTAACTTCCTGGGCCAGGTCCTCCAGCTGTGTCTTCCAGGTTCCCAGAAGATCCTCCCAGGAGGCAAAGCCCTGAGTCAGCTTGTGCTGGTCAAAGCCCTTGCATCCGGGCACAATCCCTTCCTCCTCCCCCAGGCCTACGAACCGGCATTCTCCTTTGCGGACCACGCCGAAGTAGACCCCTGCTACCGGCTCGGGGCAGAACAGGCTGTACAAGGGGATCTGAGGCTCTACGGGCCGTTCCTGGAACCACTCGCCCATACTGTGCCGTCCGGCCTTGTAATCGATGACCACCAGCTTGCCGTCCTGCAGACGATCTATGCGATCAACGACCACATTGATGTTCAAACCCTGGATATCTATGTCCAGGCGCTTTTCCAGGGCCTGGACCAGGAATGGATCGCGTGCGGTCTCCAACTGCAGCCATTCCTGAATGAGGTTGATCAAGCGCTGCCGCTCCAGGGCTGAAAACTGGCCGGTCATGCTCCGGGGCCGCAGACTTCGCATATCCTGGACGGCCTTTTCCGCAGCCGCAGTTGCCCGGTCCCGGCGTTCTGCTGCGGAAAGGGCCAGCAGGGTGGCCTGGTCGCAGCAGTCGCGCCAAAAATGCTCCAGAGCGGAATGGATGACGGTGCCCCGTTCCGGGGGCCCCAAGCCGGCAACCGGCTCTTCCAGGGCCTTGGCTCCCAGACGGTGGCGGGCAAAGGCCTGAAAAGGGCAGGCGGCCTGGGAACGTAAAAGCCCTGTCCCGCCCGGGGCCTTCCCGGAGGTGGGAAGCACGGGACCCTGCGGGTCGTGAAAAGGTTCCAGGTGCTGGGCAAGGGGCCTGTCCACCCAGGGGTCGGGGAAAGGCTCCAGATGCAGGTCATTGGGATCCAGGGCAGGAAAGCCCTGCAGCAGCGGGCTGGGCAGGAGCTCGCGGTCCTCCTTTCGTTCAGGGCGGCTGAGGATGACCTGGGGGGCGCTTTGCTGCAGACGGGATGTGATGGTCCGGGCGTACTCCAGCTCGTGCTCCGGGCAGGAGCGGGGCATTTTCAGGCGGCGCTGCAGGCCAGGGGGCAGAAAGGGGCTGGGCTCCGGCGCAGGGGGCCAGATATGGTCGGTCAGACCCATGATCCACAGGCGATCGAAGCGCTCGCCGACAGCCTCCAGCATGCCCATGATCTGGACTCCGGCCTCCGGAGCTTCGGGTTGGAACACTGTTTGACTCAAGACGGCCTGGAGTCGGCTGACAGCTTGATGAAGGCTCATGTCCGGGATGATCCGGTCCAATCCGGCCAGGCGCTGCAAGCAGGCGGTGAGGGCCTGGACGGTCTGGTATTCCCGGCTGTCCAGGCTTCTTTCTCCTGGCCAGCCCATGTCCTGGAGCAGGGCGTCCAGATCCCGGGCCCAGGCACTGGGGGGCTGGGAAGGGGGCAGTGCCTTCCAGCGGGCAGAAAAAGCTTTTAAGCCTTGGACCAGCAAGGGGCAGGCCCTGGGGGCTCGGTCTTGTTCCGTGCTTTTGGCCAGGTGGACAAGGCGGGACCAGGAAACCTGAGCCTCCCGCCGGCTGCGCACAGCGACCTCCAGCTCGCCCCGGGCGTACATCTCCGAATCTGATTTATATGCAAACGCAGTGGTGAGCAGGAAGCTCACAGTGGACAAGGGCAGAGGGTCCTGGGCTAGTTCCAGGATGTACAAGGCAGCCTGGATGAGGGGATAGGTGGATAAGCTTTTGCCCAAAGAGATGTCGTAGGCCCGTTTCCCAGGGAGCAGGGGACTTGGGGCGAGGTCCGGGTGAAGTGCTGCCTCAAAGATATGCTCCACCGTCTCCCGGACCTGGGAGAGGTCGGGAACGATGATGCCCAGTCGTTGATCAGGGGTGTTTCGCAGATGAGTGCGGGCCCAGCGGGCGGCGTATTCCATCTCCCGGTGGCGGTCTGCGGCTGTCAGGACTTTAGGTCTGGATTCTTGATTCTCAAACTCCAGGAAATAGGCCGGACAATCCCGGGATTCCAAAACATCCAGGATATGTTCCTGTACCGGGCTTATCTGTTCAAAGCCGGCCAGGATGATGGTCTGGGGACAGGGAAAGGAACCAGACTCCATGAGCTTTATCATGTATTCCGGGTGCCTGGCCTCCTCCAGCCAGCCCCGGCCGTCCACCAGGTCCTGAAATTCCCGACTCCACTCCAGAAAGGCCTCCTGGTCCGGAGAGGTCCAGAGCAGGGGGTCGGTGTGCTTCATCAGGCCCCAGTGGCAAAACAGGATCCATGCTTGCCGGACGTGTCTGGCTGTCTCTTTGACATGCAGCACACCCTGAGCTCGGGGAGAACTGAGGATGATCTCCTCCCACAGGGCCAGCTCCTGATCCTGGGTCAGAGGCAGAGGGTGGGCCGCCTCCGGCAGAAGGTAGACGGCCTGTTCCAGGCAACGGGCGATCCAGGAGTTCCAGGGCAGTATATCCGGGGTTTCCCAGGCGGCCTGGCCCTGGGCCTGGGCGTACAGGTTATAGCGGCGCAAAAAGCTCCGGCTCAGCCGACGGTTGACGGTGAGCAGGCCGGCTCCCTGGTCCAGGGCGGCAAAGAGTTCGGTTTCATGGAGAGTGGCGTGTTCAGGCATGGCTGGAGTGTATACGTGATGCCGGCTGGATTTCAAGCTTCAGCTTTGCCGGAGGCAATGCTCGTATGAACTAGGCCCTGCTTTGTTCGTCATTTCCGCGCAAGGCGCGGGAATCAAGAACAGATAGAAAGGTTTTCCCCTAGATTGCCCGGTGAGTCTGATCCCGGTGAATTTCAAGGGTCCGGGCCGGGCAATGACGGAGGGACCGGACCTTTGTAAGTTTCATACCTGGTCAATCCGGCAAATTTCCCCTTTTTTTGCCCGCTTTGGGGCAAAAAAATATTTCAGATTTGCCGGAGGCAAAGCTCGTATGAAACGAGATTTTACCCCTAAGATGGCTCTGGCTTTTCCGGGGTAGGGCTGGCCCTCTCCGAGGCCCAGCCTCTTTGATTCTGCTCCAGAAGCCAGCCCCTCGGAGAGGGGCGGCCTACTGGGGCCCAGCCCTTTTCATACTCTGTTTCTTTCTTGATCAAACTGGGCGGCTGCGGCCAGCGGCGGCGCTGAACCCTGAACACTCCCGGCACCTTGAACCTGAAAACAAAACTACCGTGGGCCAAGGTGCATAAGACTTGTCAGGACATTGTCCGTACGCTATGCTGGGTATAAACGTTTTCCAAGGAGGGAGGTATGTCCACCGCAAAGCTGGGCAAAAAGGAAAGAATAGACATCCGGACCAGCAGTGATGTAAAGCAGCTCTTACAGGAAGCGGCTTATTCCTGCCATAAGAATATCAGCGAGTTCTTGCTTGAAGCCGGAATCAAGGAAGCCAACCAGACCTTGGCCGACCGGAGGCACTTTGCCCTTGATGACCAACAATGGGCCGCATTCAAGCAGGCTCTGGACCGGCCGGTCCAGGACAAGCCACGACTGCAAAAGCTCTTGACCACCCCCGGTTTGTTGGAATGACCGTAGACTATTCGCCGGTGCGCAAGCTCCTGCCTGCGGATATTGTCGACACCTTTGATTGCGGTCAGGAAGAGCCGAACCTTTTTCTGCAGCGCTATGCCTGGGTCAACCAAAAGGCACAAAACGCCCAAACGTATGTCAGCTGTCTGGAGAAGGAGGTCGTCGGGTATTATAGCTTGGCAGTGGGCAATGTTGTCCATGCCGCCGCTCCGAACCGAATAACCAGAGGCCTTGCCCGTCATCCCGTGCCGGTCATGATCCTGGCCCGGCTGGCTGTGGACCACGGACATCAAGGTCGGGGGCTGGGACGGGCATTGCTCAAGGATGCCTTGCTGCGTACTGTGCAGGCGGCAGATATTGCCGGAATCCGCGCTTTGCTGGTTCATGCCAAGGATGAAGGGGCGCGGCAATGGTATGCATCCTGGGACTTTGAACCTAGTCCCACGGATCCTTATCATCTGTTTTTATCGCTCAAAGACCTCAAGGCCATAGTCAATAAGTGAACACTTTAGGAGCCTGAAATTATGCTCAGCTTGGATATGCAAACCATTGAGAACCAGGTGGCCGACAGTTCGGTTATTTTCCAGCGCGGGAGCAAGCTCTATGAATACGGGGCCTATCTGTGCACAGAGGCCGACCTGGATCAGGGCCGGTTTGTCTATCAAGTGGACGGGAACTACGGAGATTACTCAACTCTGGTTTCTTTGGGCAACGAGCATCCGGAGTACTCCTGCGATTGCCCGTATCCCGGGCCGGGATGCAAGCATGTGGTGGCCGTGATGCTCGATGTCCTGGACCGCATCCAGGACTGGCAGCGGCAACCGGCCCAGAAAGAGAAAGCCCCGCCCAGTGATTGGCTGACCCCGGAAGAAATTCGGGACAAGGCCCTGGAGGACCGCCGCAGCCGGGCCAAGAAGGAAGAGTTCCGCTTTGTGCGCGGGGATATGGTCAAGGGCGATCACCTCCTGGAGACGACCAGCAAACGCCAATACACGGTCACCGTGCATGATCCGGAAAAGGGGCTGGGGCACTGCTCCTGCCCGGACTTTACCACCAATCAGTTGGGGACCTGTAAGCATCTCATGGCCTTGCTGGATCGCTTCCTCCAGCCCCAGGATCTGGAGCAGGCCCGGAAGGAACGGTTTCCCTTTGTGGATATCTATTGGGATTCCACTCAAGGATTGCCCCGTCTGTTCTGTGAACGCCCGCCCAGCGAGATATCCTCCATCCGTCCAGCGCTGGAGACGTATTTCGACCCAAGCGGCCTGTTTCGATTTTCCGATCTGGGCCGCATGCTGGACTTTTTGGCGGCCATAGAAGGTTCCAAACAGGTCCGGGTCCGGGAGGAGGTGCACACCCGGGTCCAGGAGTACCTGCTCAAGCAGGAGGTGGAGGAGCTGTCTCAGGAAGAGCTGCCGCGTGTGCAGGATATTAAGGCTGTTTTGTATCCCTATCAGGAGGAGGGTGTCCGCTTCGGTCTGTATCGCAAGGCGGTCTTGATCGGCGACGAGATGGGGCTGGGCAAGACCTTGCAGGCCATCATCCTGGGGCTGTTGAAAAAAGAGGTCTTTGGGTTCCGGCGCATATTGGTCATTACCCTGGCCTCCCTCAAAGAGCAATGGAAACGGGAAGTGGAGAAGTTCACCCCGGAGCGGGCCGTGGTTGTGGCCGGTTCGCCCCAGATGCGCCGGGAGACCTATTTTCAGGACGACAGCCTGTTCAAAATCACCAATTATGAGGCCGTGCTCCGGGATGTGACCATTTTGGGCCGTTTCAAGCCGGACCTGATCATCCTGGACGAGGCCCAGAGGATCAAGAACTTCGCCACCAAGACCGCGGATGCGGTCAAGAGCCTGCCCCGCAAGCACGCCATGGTCCTGACCGGGACGCCTCTGGAGAACCGGCTGGAGGACGTATACTCCATAGTCCAGTTCCTGGACCCCCACCTGTTGGCTCCTTTGTGGCGGTTCGCGGCCGATCATTTTCTGCTCAGCCGGGAGAAAAAGGACAAGATCCTGGGGTATCAAAATCTGGACCTTTTGCACCGCAAGCTGAACTCTCTGGTCATCCGCAGGCGCAAAGAAGATGTGCTGCAGGAGCTCCCGGATCAGGTGACCAATACCTACTATCTGGACTTGGCAAAAGAGCAGGCCGATATGCACAATGGATATAAATCCAGGCTCCTTCCTCTGTTGAACAAGAAGTTCTTGACCCCCATGGATGTGCGCCGCATCCAGGAGATTCTGCTCCAGATGCGCCGGGTCTGCGACTGTACCTATCTCGTGGACCGCCAGACCAAGATTTCGCCCAAGCTCAAGGAGCTGGAAGGCATCCTGGACGAACTGGTCATCCAGAGCGGGCGGAAGATGGTCATATTCAGCGAATGGACAACCATGACCTTCTTAATCGCCAAGCAGCTGTCCCGGATGGGTATCGATTTTGTGGAGTTAAGCGGCAAGATCCCGGTGCACAAAAGACAGGCCCTGATCGACGAGTTTACCAACAATCCGGAGTGCAAGGTCTTTTTGTCCACCGACTCCGGGGGCACCGGGCTCAATCTGCAGGCTGCGGACTGTGTGCTCAACTTTGAGCTGCCCTGGAATCCGGCCCGGCTCAATCAGCGCATCGGGCGGGTCAACCGCATCGGACAGGCCAGCTCCAGCGTGAATGTGATCAACCTGGTGAGCAAGGACAGCATCGAGGAAAAGATCCTGGCCGGGATTCATCTCAAAACCGAGCTGTTTACCGGGGTGTTCGACGGCGGGGTGGATCGGGTGGAGTTCTCCCGGGAGAAGCGCAATCAGATGCTCAATGAACTGCGGGCCATGATGGGCGAGGAGCTCAATCAGGATCTCTCCGATTATGAGGCCCGGGCCAGGGACGAGATCCCGGAGGATACCCCCCACTTTCTCAATCCCCAGGCCCTGGCCGGTGAAGAGGCCGAGGCGGGGGATGCAGGTGAGGAGCAGAGGAAAGAGGAAAGCTTCTCGACCCAGGAGGTGGAAGCCACAGCCTCTGCACGAGACAACTGGGCAAAAGAGCATGAGAACATCGCGGCCGGTAACGATCAGACTGCGGCTGACCGCAGGTCTGCTGAAAACCACAGGCAGGGTAATGGGGACGGCGTGGCTGGGACCAGCGGCAAGGAAACCCAAAGTTCCGAACAGAGGCCGGAACATATGCAGGCGGTCCTCAATCAGGGCCTGGAGTTCATGAGCGGGCTCTTGGAGATGGCCACCGGACAGAAGCTGCACAAAACCGAGGAAGACAAGCCCATGCTCACGGTTGACTCCCAGACCGGGGAGGTGACCATGAAGTTCAAGCTGCCCGGGTTTTAGGCTGCCTTATGCATCTGGCGGAGATGTTCACCCTGGCCCTGGCTCTGGCCATGGACGCCTTTGCCGTGTCCCTGGGGCTGGGAGTGAAGATGGGCCGGGTCAGTGCAAGGCAGACCTTCCGGCTGGCCTGGCACTTTGGCTTTTTTCAGGCCGGGATGCCCGTGGTGGGCTGGATGGCTGGAGGCACAGTCCGGGAACACATTGCCGCCTTTGATCACTGGATCGCCTTTGGCCTGCTGTTTTTCATCGGGGCCAAAATGATCAAGGAGGCTTTTGAGGGCCGGGACCAGCTTGCCGATCGGGACCCGAGCAAGGGGCTGTCCCTTATCGCCCTGTCTGTGGCCACCAGCATAGACGCCTTGGCTGTTGGATTCTCTTTTTCCGTGCTCAGGGTCTCCATTTGGGCTCCGATTGCTATGATCGGATGTGTGGCGGTCGGAATGACTGTTTTGGGTCTGTATCTGGGCCGCAAGGCGGTACAGGCCGTTCGATTGGAAGCTGTGGCCGAGATTCTGGGTGGATGTGTGCTCATGGGCATTGGGGTGAAAATTCTCTTCACCCACGGAGTTTTTGGGTGAGAATGCAATTGTGCTTGATGTTGTATACGTGCTTTGATGCTGGGTATTGGGACAGAACATAAAAGACATGTACTCAATGCATCGAACTCAAAAAATGGATGAATGAGACGAAGAGCAGTCTGTGACATCCTGGAACATATGCGGATAAGCGTGGCTCTCTTCTTTTTCAAAACCATTTTTTTGAGGACGTATATATTATTTCTAAGTTATTTTTTAGTGCATATATTTTTTATGAAAAGGTAATCTAAGCATAAAGAAAAACTTTTCACTAAAAAGCCGTTTTTGGTACCGAAATAGGGCTTGACCTGATTGAGGCATGCATGACATTTTGATTCAGGGCGTGGGAAGCTATCAGAAGACAATTTTGTAGGAACAGGATGTATGGCCACCGAGCCTGAGACTGAAATAATGGATAAAGAAAAAAAGCAAGCCATTCAACATATTGTAACTGCGATTCGTCAACTGGTGAGTTCCATACATCACAACTCATCAATGCTCAAAAAACATTACGGCTTGACCGGGCCGCAGAGCGAAGCCCTGCGCACCCTGGAGGATGATGGGCCCATGTCCTCGGCCTCCTTGAGCCGCAGGCTGTACGTAACCCCTTCCAATGTCACCGGAATCATCGACCGCTTGGAAAAAAAGGGCCTTGTAGAGCGTATCCGCAAGCCCAAGGACCGCCGGGTCAGCCTGATTACTCTGACCGAAAAGGGGCGCACCCTGTATCAATCTCTTCCGGCCTCCATTGAAGGCAAGCTCATCTCCGGCTTGGACGACATGGATCTGGAGCAGGTCACCAAGCTGCATGAAGAGATATACAAGATTTTAGACATCCTGGATGCCGACAAATACGAACCTAAAGTCCTGGGAGACAGTGTGGACATGCGGGTGAGTGCCGAGGAGCAGGCCAGGATATAGCCTTCTGGGAAGACATTCAAGTTTTTCAGGAACCGGTAAGGGTTGCAGGTCATGGTTTGACCTGCAACCCTTTTTTTTCGTCCCCTCATCCCCTTCTGGTGGTGCATCTCGCAACAGGCAATGAAAGCTTCAAATATACGACTCTTTACTGTCTTGACATCAATCATTGAAGTTTGTATGGTCATAATTCAAACGATCAATTTGTCAGATCGTTTGCCTTTGCTTGCCGCGCATGCTGCAAGGTGAGCCGATCACAAACCACAGGAGGGCGATGTGCCCCAAGCCGTTCAGCCTACCAACAGTCCCGCCGCAGATGACTGGGTGGAGTTGACCGCGCAGGCGGTCCATGAGCTGTCGCGGGCTGTGGACATGCAGGCCAGACAGTCCCGCAAGTCGTATCAGGAGTTCGGAATAACGGAAAACCAGGGAGCTATTCTCAGGTTTTTGATGCAGTACGGACCTCAGTCGGCAATTGAGCTGAGCAAGCGCTTGTATGTGAGCCCTTCCAATATGACCGGGATCATCGACCGCTTGGAGACCAAGGGACTGATCAACCGGACCCGTCAAAAGGACCGGCGGGTCATGGATATCCATCTCACGGAAAAAGGGCTGAATCTGATTCAAAGCCTGCCCGATCCAGTAGACGTCAAGCTGCGTTGGGCTGTGCAGAAAAGTGAGGCCCACATTCCCCTACCTACTCTTTATGCCGGCCTGAAATCGGTTTTAGAGAACATCATGTCCCATGAAAGCTCAACAAGCGCCTGAGGGTGCAGATGCTTTCGGACTGGATAATGCGTCTTTACGTCCTTTCAACGTGAAATTGATGAGGACGTCTTTTTAAGAGCTTTGACCTTATACACCCTTACGAGGAGGACCCTATGGGCGACCAAGAAATGTTCAGTAAGTTAACTCAAGCATTGGTAGACTTGAATGAAGACGATGTATTGGCTTTGAGCAAGCAGGGCATAGAGGAAAATGTAAATCCCCAGCAACTCATTGAACAGGGACTTCTTCCCGGAATGCAGCAGGTTGGGGATGAGTTTGAAAACGAAGAGAAGTTCCTGCCGGAGATGATGCAGGCAGCCAACATCTTCCAGGCGGCCATGGATATCATTCAGCCCAAGATCGAAGAGATGGGCGGGGGCTCCCAAAAGATCGGGACTGTGGTTTTGGGTACGGTCAAAGGGGATATGCACTACATCGGCAAGAATATATTCAAGGTCCTGTTGGAGACTTCCGGATTTACTGTGCACGATCTTGGTGTGGACGTGGATCCCTTCAATTTTATCGACAAGGCGGAGCAGACCAATGCTGACATCATCGCCATGTCCGCCCTCTTAACCACGACTTTGGTCGGTCAACGGGATATGATCGAGGCTTTGTCTGAGCAGGGCAAGAGGGACAATTATAAGATTATGGTCGGCGGCGGTGCGGTGACTCCGGAATGGGTGCAGGAGATAAAGGCCGACGCCTATTCGGAAACCGCCTTCGGCGCTGTCAAGGAAGCCAAGAAGCTGGTGCAATAGAGAGTTTCTCGCATGAAACGAGTGGTAAAGAAAAAGTAAATCCTTGGAGGTATGCATAATGCTCGATCTTATAGAAGTCTTCGACAGGGCGGACCAAGGTCCGTTGATCAAGGATATGGACTATTTTATGAAGCACTTTGTGCCCAAGATCCAGGAAGTGATCAAGCGGCACGGGGTGAAGTGGGACAAGCAGACCATTGTGAACACGGACGACGATCTCACTGACCGGGTCTTTGAGGCGGCCGTGGATCTCATCGCCGAGGCCGGCGCCTATTGCCCGGACACAAACCGCATCATGCAGTTTACCAAGGAAGAGGTTCTCCAGGCCGTAGAACAGGCCCCGAAAACCGCCTACTTTGGGGAAGGCCGGGAAAGAAAGGCCATGACCGGGCGCAAGCTGGACGACACAGAGACCAGGCCCTGGATCCATGTGGGCGGCGGCATCTATACCACGGACGAGCAGATCTACATCGACATTGTGCAAGGCATGGCCAGTATCGATATCGTGGATTCAGTGAGCGTGCCCTCCATCCTGCATATGCGGGGCAAAGACGCCCGGGTGCGATCTCCGCAGGAAGTGCTCTCGGCCATCAAGACGGTCATCCTGGCCAAAGAGGCCATCCGCCGCAGCGGCCGGGCCGGACTGCCAATCATCAACGGCATTTCCGCAGCCTCCAACTCAGTGTCTATGATCGCCGCGGCCTCTCCGCATTTCAGCCTCAAGACCAGTGACGGCTATTTGGTGGATTTCTTGGCCGAAATGATTGTCAACTATGAGGCCCTGCAGAAGGTGGCCTACTTCAATTCCATCAGCGCCAATGTGGGCTCCACCTCCACTCCTTTGTTCGGCGGTTACGCCGGAGGGGCGGAAGGAAATGCGGTCCTGGCCACAGCCTACATCATCATGGGCTGCCTCATCTACCGGGGCAACTACCACTACAACGCACCCCTGCACCAGACCCTGCGCATGTCCTCTACCAAGCCCCTGCTTTGGTCCATCGGCATGTCCAACCAGGTCAACGCCAGGTATATGCAGCGGCCGATGGTCAACTTGCCTTATCTGGGCGGCGGGGCCGGCACTGAGATGTATCACTACGAGATGGCCGCCTATATGCTCTCTGTGGTCCCGGCCGGGGGACAGATATTTTCCGGACACCCGGCCAAGGCCGTGGACCCGGATTCCCTGATTCCGTATGACCACCGCTTCCACGCCGAGATGGGCCTGGCTGCCTACAAGATGACCCGCAAAGACGCCGAGCCCCTGGCTCAGGCCTTTTTTGCCAAGTATGAGGACAAGATCAAAGAGCCCACTCCGGGGTACAACTTCTCCCAGGTCTATGACTTAAAGACCAAGAAGATCACCAACTCCGAGTACTTGAAGACCCAGGATCAGATCCGGGAGGAGATGAAGAAACAGGGCTTTGACGTGCCCAGGAGCTGAGCCTAAGGTTTACGAAGCATCATCCCGACCACCCCTGCCCCTCCTTGCGAAGGAGGGGCGTTCAGAGAACCGCTGTTGTCTGGACGTTTTTCTTCGCAAGTGTCTGGCTTATCGAAAACCGTAATCGCAGATTGAAAGCCAGATGAGCCACTTCAGAGTCCCCTCCTTGGCAAGGAGGGGACTAAGGGGTGGTTGAACAATGACCAATAATTGCGAATGGATTATATGACCAAGAATGTCCACAAAACAGACCAGGATGGAGTGAGAATCACCTCTGAGGGGATTTGTATCCCGGATGGGGATACTGGAGCATCCGGGGATTTGACCTTGATGAACGAGCATGTTGTGTGCAAGTTCGCCACCGCGAGCAAGGCACCCTGGGGCATGCCTCCAGGTGGGATGCTGGACATATCCCCCATGGTCAACGGCGAACCTCACTTAGATCTGGTCAATATTTTCGATTTTCTGCCTGACAACTGGTGCAGCTGGCCCAATACCTACCACCGGGTCCAGGCTGTGCAGAGCGGACCGGACAGGGGAGTCATCCGTGTAGATAGGGACTGGGGAGAGGTGCACCTGGTCACTGAATACAGCTTGGCCAGGGGCGAGGACTGCATCCGGGTGAACACCAGCATGACCAATGCCGGGAGCCAGGTTCTGGAAGACATCCAGCCCGGGTATACTTTATACATGAAAGGCGGGTATATGCTCACCCCGCCCGGCTTGCGGGGCATCAAGGAAGGCCCGGCAGAGAAAGCCATGACCTGGAGCTTTATCGGCTACGACCATACCTGGTGCATCGCCCTGCACGCCCCGTATGTGGAGTCCATCGATCACTTCGGACAGGATATGTTCGGCCGTTTGAGCCTGGCCCCGGGGGAGACCAAGTCTGTGCAGGCCTGGATTCAGGTCTGCTCCCACAGCGATATCTCCCGGATTCTGAGCTTTGAGCTGGCTCAAAGAAAAGCCACCTGGGGCACCTTGCAGGGCAGGGTCCTGGATCAGGACGGGCACAAGGTGCAGGAACCGTATGTTGTGGTCGAGCGCGACGGGCAGCCCTTGACCTGGGCCCAGGGCCGCGATGGGGAGTATTCCCTGGAGCTGCCCCCGGGCGACTACCAGGTCCAGGCCACGGCCATGCACTACAGCCAGAGCCAAGCCAGCACAATCAGCATCCAAAAGGATCAGACCACAAGCCAAGATTTTGCCGGCCTGCAGTCTCCGGCCCGGTTGAGTTTTTACGTGACAGACCAGTTGGATCGGTCTCCTGTGGACGCCAGAATCGACATAGTCCAGGGACCGGCCCCGGTGATCGGTTTTTTGGGAGAGTCCCGCTATTTCACTGAGCTGGAAGCCAAAGGCAAGGCGGAGCTGACCATCCCTCCTGGAGAGTATGTATTTTCCGTCTCCCACGGTGGGGGGTTCCTGAGCCTGCCCCGGGAAGTGCCTGTACAGCTGCAGGCCGGGGAGGCCCGGCACCTGGATGTGTCGTTAGAGCTTTTGGTCCGGCCTGGGCAACGGAACTGGTTCGGGGCGGACATGCATCACCATGGGGATGTCCTGGACGGGGTGACCTCGCCGGAGTTTGTCCTGCGCTCCCAGCTGGCCTGCGGAATGAATGTGGCCCTGCTCAGCGATCACGACGCCGCAGGAGGCAACCAGGTTATGGCCGGCTTGGCCGAAAAGCGGGGTATAGCTTTTATTCCAGCCATGGAGATTTCTCCGGCCTGGGGGCATTTCAATATCTATCCGGTGTCCTCGGATGTTCAGCTGGGGGTGGATCCAGGATCCAGCACTGCCCAGGAGATTTTCAGCCATGCCCGGGAGCTGGGCGCTGAGGTTGTGGTTGTGAACCATCCCTACAGCACATACGGCTATTTCCGCAGCCTGGATCTGGGGGTGGCCCCGGGCGGATACGACCATAACTTTGATCTTATGGAAATCAATTACCAGTATCCTGTGGATCAGACCCTGCACAAGGCCTGGGAGTTCTGGAACCGGGGAGAGGCTGTGTATCTGACAGCGGGCACGGACACCCACAGTGTATGGCAGGACACCAGCGGGGCGGTACGCATGTATGTGCACGTCCCGGATGGTCCCGGGCCGGAGTCCGTAATCGCCGCCCTTAAGGCCGGGCATTCTTATGCCACATTTGGTCCGCTGATTTTTCCGGAGATCCCCTTTGGTCGGGAGCTTGAGGTCGCCGCCGGGCAGGAGCTGGAGTTGATCTATGAGCTCATGGCAGTGTACGGACTCCACAGTGTCCAGCTTATCCACAATGCGCAAGCAGCTGACAGCTTGGAGCTGGACCCGGCAAAAACCTCCAGGCAGGTGCGATTTGCCGTCCGGCCCGAGCAGGACGGCTGGTACGCCTTGGTGGTGGCCGATGCCAAAGGCAACCGGGCCTTTACCAATCCGGTATGGGTGCGTATCAAACCATAACATACAGAGATGCACAGCAATACAATCAGCATGCTCTAGTGCCGTGTCTTATAAGTTCTGTCCCATATAGTGGCAATTTGTACGGAAATACGAAATACGAATATCGAAATCCGAAACAATCAAAGCGAAATCCGAATATGAAATAATATTCAAAATAAGACACTGTGATATCTCGATTTGGATTTTTTCTTTGTGTTGAGTTTTGTTTTTTTAGTTATTTGTTCCGAAATGGCCTCCAGCTGAGGTCAGCGGGGGCCTACGGGTGCCTCATTGCAAAGTATTTGCCCCGGAATCTGCCAGCTGGACGCCCGGAGGCAGTCCCCTGTCATCAGGGGCTGTCTTTCTTGCATAAAATCAAATTTTTACCCTGCTTATTGTATAAAGGAGCGTATGTATGGCCAAAGATGAACAGTATTCTCTGACCGGAATTTATCGCTACGAATGGATTTTCGGGCCTGGATTTTTGGGCTATGGCGAGCCTGAAGTGACCCGGGAGATTATAGAGCAGATGCAGTGGGCCCCCGGGACCCGGGTCTTGGATGTGGGCAGCGGGCTGGGAGGCCCTGGCTTTTTGATGGCCACGGAGTACCAGGCCAAGGTGACCGGGGTGGACCTGACCCGGCAGATCGTGGATATAGCCAATCAACGGCTGCAGGAAAAAAATATTCCCGGGGTGTCCTTTCACCAGGGGGATATCCATGAGATGCACTGGGATGAAGGGTCCTTTGACGTCATCTGGAGTCGGGAGACGCTGCTGCACGTCCCGGACAAGGATGAGTTGTTCCGGAAGTTCTACCGCTGGCTGTCTCCGGGGGGGCGGGTGATGATCACCGACTATGCCCGGCGGGAAGGACAAGGATGCAAACAGTTTGAGAGCTACATCCAAGAGTCCGGTTATCCGCTTATGGAGCTGGAGAGCTACGGAGACCACATCCGGCAGGCGGGTTTTGAGGAGGTTACCATCCAGGATCAGACCAAGTATCTGATCTCCATCCTTGAAGATCAATTGCACAAGCTTGATTCACGCAAGGATGAGTTTGTGAACAACTTTTCACAGGAAGATTATGAGTACGTGCGTTCCCGGTGGCAGATGAAACTGGACTGCTGTAAGGACGGGGACATGAAATGGGGGTGGTTCTCCGCCCGCAGACCGGAGAAGTAAAAGAGCATGGCTGAACCAGAATCCACCTGCACTCTGCGTGTCTATCCCTTCCAGGAGCGGGTGAGTTTCACTCCTGGGGAGAGTGTGTCCGAGATCCTGCACCGTGCCGGTTTGGGCTTGGACTCTCCCTGCGGCGGGCAAGGGGTGTGCGGGCAATGCCTGGTTGTGGTCCACGGCCCGGGTCATGTGCCCCAGACCCCGCATGAGGTCCTGTCTGAAGAGGACATGGCGCAGGGATACCGCCTGGCCTGTCAGCTTCGGCCGCAGACGGATCTGACTATAACCATCTTGGAAAGCGGGCGCGGTGATCACAGCTTTGGGGGAGAAGCCCTGTCCGAGCCGGACAGATATGTTTCTTCCGGGGATATCGCTCCTGCTGCCCGCGTGGATCGAACCGGAGACAGCCTGACCTACGCCTATGAAGGTGTCCAGGACAGCTTTACCTGTCCTGTGCCCAAAGATTCCTCTGGCCTCTACGGTCTGGCCCTGGATCTGGGGACCACCACCCTGGCCGCCAGCTTGGTGTGCCTGGAGAGTGGAGCTGAGTTGGGGACCCTCTCCGCCCTGAACCCCCAGGTGAAGTTCGGCCAGGACGTCTTGACCCGGATAAAGCATGCAGAAGACGCAAAGGGGCGTCAGGAGCTCATGGACTGCATCCGGGAAGGGATCAATGCCTTGGCCAGGGATGTGTGCGCAAAGGCCAAAGCTCGGCAGACTGAGATTGTGGATATTGTTTTGGGCGGAAATACGACCATGCTGCAGATATGCGCCGGGATAGACCCCTCTCCTCTGGGGCAGCTCCCTTTCCAAGTGGACCTCAAAGGGGGCAGGAGCTATCCGGCCCAGGAGTTCGGTCTTGCCGCCCATGCCTTTGCCCGGGTGTACATTCCCCCCATCGCCCACGCCTTTGTGGGTACGGATGTCAGCGCCGGACTGGGCACTGCCGGCGACTTTTTTACCCCTGGAGCCGCCCATCTGTACATCGATGTGGGGACCAACGGAGAAATGGGCCTGAGCATGGGCGGGATGCAGATGCTCACCTCCACGGCTGCCGGGCCGGCCTTTGAAGGGGCCGGTCTGGCCTGCGGCATGCGGGCTGCAGAAGGGGCTGTGGAGCGGGTGGATTTCCACGGAGAGGATATTGCAGTGCAGACTATTGCCGATGTCCCTGAGCCCCTGGGCATTTGTGGAAGCGGGTTTATCGATCTCATGCATGTGCTGGTGGATATCGGGGTGATCGATCCCTCCGGGCGGATGAAAAAGCCGGAGGAAGGCGATGATCTGCCGGACAAAGTGGCCAAACGGCTGCTGCTTCGGGACACAAAGCCGGCCTTTTCTTTGGGTGGGGGCGTGATCTTTACCCAAGGTGATGTCCGCAAGCTGCAGCTGGCCAAGGCGGCCATCAGGGCGGGCATGGAGTGTTTGCTGCACGAGATGGGTGTTTCAGCTGCAGACCTGGACAAGATCAGTATCGCCGGAGGATTCGGGCGTTTTTTGCGGCCCCCGAGTCTGCAGGCCATCGGCATGGTGCCTCCGGATACAGCAGCCAAGATAGAGTTTGTGGGCAATACGAGCAGACTGGGCTGTATCCGCCTTTTGCTGGATTCTTCGCGCAGAGAACGTCTGGAGGCGGACATGGCCTCGGTGAAGTACCTGGCCATTGCCGAACAGCCGGCCTTTATGGACCGGTTCGTGGAGTGCATTCCCTTTCCGCAGCCTGATGAGGCTGAGGCTCTTCGTAATTGAGCTGTTGATGAAGGTTAACCAATCATCATCCCAAGCACTCCTGCCCCTCCTCTGAGGACCCCGGTTATCTGCCGGTCCTTCAAAATACCTCATATCCCGAAATGAAACATCCGACCTTCCGGGCAATCCTGGTGAAAAATCAACTTTCATCTGTCCTCCCTCTTCTTCGTCCCCTTGAGGGCTGAGTATGGCACACACTTGACACCGTGGGGTATTTTGAAACCCCAGAGGGCAGGCATTACGCGAAGACGCGAAGCACTGCCCCTCTGAGGTCCCCGGTTATCTGTCGGACTTTCAAAACACCTCATATCCCGGAATGCAACCTCCGACCCTCCGGGTAGGGGCAATCCTAGGCGTCTTCGCCGTATGGTTGCCCTCTGAAAATAACAG
>JBNJII010000036.1:0-28872 GCA_051749205.1 Thermodesulfobacteriota bacterium
AACCACAAATGAACTGCTCGCGTTTTTGTATATCGCCAGAGGCTCTGCCGGAGAGGTCCGTTCCATGCTCTGCTTTCTTGAACGCCGCCAGGCGTTTGCTTGAGGTGCGCACAGGAGATTTTCCTGTTTCAGGGCATATTATCAATAACGAGGCTCAGGAAAAAGGTATTGCATGTTTACTTATCAGTGTAGCGAAAGATAGGAGCCACATGCCTTTTCCGTCATTGCCCGGCCCCGATCTCTGAATACATCGCAATTTAACTCGCCGGGCAATCTAGTGGAAAGCCTTGATATCTTAGGTCGCTCCATATATGGGGATGACTGGATTCCCGCCTGCGCGGGAATGATGGAAAAGAAAAGAACTGAAGTTTCGCTGTAGTCATATATTCCTCTCTGTATTTTTTGTAATACATATCTTGAGTTAACTTGTCCAATCCCAAGCCATATCGTCAAGAGCCGTTCAGCTCCTTTTATATACTCAAAAGCCAAAACAGGTTGACATTGCATGCCGTATGCAGAAATACTTCAGTAAGCTGATTGCAGACATTACCCCCACCCGAACATAAGGAACTCCAATGCCTCTGTCCGGAAATGCACGCTCTGCCTGGAATTTTATTTGTCTGGCGGGTTATGCTCTCCTCGCACTCAGCCTTTCCGGGTGTGCCGGGTTGGGCAAGAGCCTGGAACCGCCAAAGATCAACCTGGCCAATGTCACGGTCCAGGAAATAAAGACCTTTGAGACGGTCTTTGCGCTCCAGTTGCGGATCTTCAATAAAAATGATGTTCCCTTAGTGATCAAGGCCCTGGACTGCGATCTTGAGGTCAACGGAAACCGCCTTGCCTCTGGGGTTACAGAGACCGAGGCAACTATCCCGGCCTTTGGGACGGGCTTGGTGGACGTAACCGTCTATGCCTCATCCTTGCAGATCGTCAGCAGATTCCTGCAGAGGCTGAGCGCTTCGAAAACTGAAGGAAAGACTGAATCCATAGATTATGATCTGTCCGGCCATCTCCACCTTGGGGGACGTGCATTGCCGGCAAAGATGCCTTTTTCCGCAAAGGGCTCAATGACTCCGGATCGATTTTTCAATCCGCAAGGGAATGCCCTTTAACTGAAGGGAATGGTGGTCATGGCAAAAGAGCCCTGGTGCCTGCCGCCAAGCCGTTTTTCACACCCAGTTCTCCAGGAATAGAGGGGCCTTGATGCGCTGAAAATGACGTTCGTTGTTGGAGACCAGTACGGCTCCTGCGGATAGAGAATGGGCGGCGATCATCATGTCCAGTTCGCCAATCGGCTGGCCGGTCGATACAAGCTGGTGACGAATGTCTGCATACCAGTCAGCCGCTTCTGCATCCCAAGATAACACCTGGACGATCTTGAAAAAATGATGCACTGCCAAATGGAGGCGATGATCGGGAGGTAAGCGTTTGAGTCCATAGATGAGTTCGGCCCGGGTGACCACTGATATGCACACCGATGAAGGCAGGATGTTATTCAGTCGGGCCTCAATATGTGCAGAACGGCCCTTGATCAGGTAGCTTGTCGTGTCAGTATCCAGCATATACAGCATACATTACTCACTGCCGTCAGTGATATCATCAAGTATTCCGGGATGTTGGGCGATTACGTTCAGTGGCCGCTCTTCCATGAAATCCGTTTGCGCATCAATAGAATGGATCAGATCGAATAAATCCTTCCACGCATTCACGCCGGGCCGGTTGGAAAGTATCAGGTCACCTGTTGTTTCGTCGCGAGTGATATAGACCTCGTCGCCGGGGAAACGAAATTCCTTGGGCAACCGAACAGCTTGACTGCTGCCGTTCTTAAACAGTTTCGCGGTCTGTGTTCTTTTCATAACATCCTCCGGACCCAAAAATATATATATACGTATATATTTGGTCTGAAGTTGTCAACCAAGTCCTGCCGTCCCGTGTTCATTGCCCAAGCATTGACCCGAAAGCTGTCCCATGTCTATGAACAGGAGATAAAGCACATGCACCAAGTGGCCGTGCCCTGGTGGACCAGGTTCTGAAAAGGCTCTTGAGCTTTCAAAGGGGGGCGGTGAAGCAGGGAAAAGTCCGCGGCGGAATGGAGCAACAGCAGGTATTCTTTTCAACTTTGCCTCCGGCAAATCTGAAATATTTTTTTGCCCTAAAGCGGGCAAAAAAAGGGGAAAGCTTTTCTATCAAAAGGGCAGGGCTTGGGGTCAAGCCCGCCCTACGCAAAAGCCCGGCTCGTAAGGAGGCCGCCCTTGCCCCCAAGGGCAGGCCCTCTTTAAGATGGATCTAGTTTCATACGAGCTGTTCTTGACCGAACCTAATGCGTATTTTAAGGTAGAGCTTATGATGAATACTAATGTCTACGAAAAGATTGTCCAAAAAAAACCATTTCTTTTTTGGAGTGTGGGGGATACGACCCAGCTTGGAGAACGGGCAGTTATAGAGGCGGTTTTGAAGTATGGAGATTTTGATGATTTTTTGTTGCTGAAACAAGAGCTGGGCTTGAACACTGTTGCTCAAACTTTTGATCAATTGCTCAGATCCAGAAGGTGCGACATGCATCCTCGAACTATAAACTTTTGGAAACTGTATTTTGGACGTTATGCACCCCAAAGTCATTAGTTCGAATCAACAAAAACTTTTAGAACTTATCGAACAGTTCTCTGATTCATTCTATCTGGCTGGAGGAACAGCCATTGCTCTGCAAGTTGGGCATCGTCGATCTCTGGATTTCGATCTATTCTCTGCGAAGGAGTTGGATGCAGATAAGTTGATAAACGTTATCATTGCTCATAACTACTCGATAGATCATATTTTGCACAGAAGCAGTGATGAGCTTACAGTAGCTGTCCATTCAGTCCGTCTATCCTTTGTTTTTTACCCGTTTCCTATACAATACCCAGTTTGGTTTCCGGAAATAATTGCTATGCCCGACCTCCTGACCTTGGCGGCAATGAAAGCCTATGCTTTGGGCCGAAGGGCCAAATGGAAAGATTATGTGGATTTGTATGTTCTCCTGCAACAGCATGTAACTTTTCAGCACGTAATATCTCAAGCCCAGAAAATTTTTAGGGGCGTATTTAATGAACGGTTATTCAGGGAGCAGATGTGCTATTTCGATGATATTGACGACACTGAAGGGGTAGACTTTCTCCTTCCCTCCCCGCCCAGCGAAGAGGATATAAAGGCTTTTCTCGTTCAAGCAGCTATCAGTTAATTTTTATTTTCTTTTCGAATACTGACCGGGACTGGGCTGGAAATGGTGCTTCCCAGGGGTATCCTGCTTCTTGGTTCCAGAATGCCGTTTTGGCCAACTCTGACCGGGGGAACCTACAGGGTCCTTTCCGGACGGATTGGATTAGGATTACGGACCCTCAGAGGCATATCCACTGGTGAGGAGAAATACAGATTACAGGTCAAAATGGTAAGTTATGCCAATACCTGATCAAGACATGGAAAAGTACCGGGAAACTGCCCGTAAGCGTCGGGAGACTGCCGAGATCCAACGCCTACAGCGCCTGGACCAAGCCTGGAAAGTGGCCCGGCAGGCAGGTCAAATTCTTAATGACCAATTTCAGGCCCGAAAAGTCGCTGTCTTTGGCTCTCTGGTTCATCCTGAGCTGTTTCATCTGCGCTCGGACATTGATTTGGCGGCCTGGGGTTTGGATGAAAGGCTGTATTTGCAGGCAGTGGCCGGAGTAACCAGCCTTGATCCGGATATATCGGTTGATTTGATCGCAGTGGAAGAGGCATCCTCATCATTGCGTGAACGTATTGAAGCCGAGGCGGTGTATATATGACCGCAGGGACATACAGGGCACTGGCCGGGCGAATAAAGCAGCTTATGTACGACATAGAAAGAGTTGTGCAGCGGGTCGAACTTTTACACAATAAAGCCCAGCAAACCGGGGACAATGGATATCAGGACGGTGTCGCCCTCAATTTGCACAGTTTTTATACCGGTGTTGAAGCTGTGCTCGAAGATATTGGCCGGACAATAGACCATGCACTGCCTACAGGTGGAAACTGGCATCAGGAATTGTTGCAGCAAATGGCTGCTCAGCTGGAAGACCTGCGTCCAGCTGTGATCAGCCAGGACACGCGGACTTGTCTGGACGAATATCGCGCCTTCCGCCATTTGGTCCGCAATGTATATACCTTCAACCTCCGCCCTTCCCGCTTGACTGAGCTGGCTGAAGGTGTGCAGGAGTGCTTTGGATTTGTTTTCAGGGACTTGGAAGAGTTTATGCGTTTTCTGAAGGTCGCAGAGTAAATTCTGTGGGTTGGCGGATTTTGCCAAGGAATATACTATGGATCTCACTGCGTATGACTTGATCAAGCTTGGTCACTTGCTGCTCCTATTGGCTGTGATTTTCCTTTTCAGATGGGTCGTTAAACGGCCGATCCACAGGCTCTTCGATTGGAAATATTTTCGATCCCAAAACTCACACAAGAAATGACCGAAAAGGCAGTGCGGATCAATATACAAAGAACTTCTCCTTGAGCCAGGCCTGGATAATAGGGTCTATCACCTGCCAGGTATCGTCTTGTTTGCTGATCAGATCGTTCTTGGAGAGGGCCTCAAGGCTTTGCTGGATGCCCCCGAGAGAACCGAGATTGTGTTTTTTGATGTACTCCTGGGCAAAGATGTTCTTGGTCTTCTCCATGGCCAGGGCGTTTATGAGTGCCCTTTGTCGAGGGGTCAGGGAATCTATAGTCGTCTCCACATATCCCTTTTCAGCTTCCAGCAATCGGTTGAAGGCTGCATGAACCTCGTCTTGGTCTTGAACACGGTCTTGGGCATGATCGAAGAGTATATGGCAAAGCTTTTGAAGATAATATGGATTTCCGGCTACCAGCCTGAAGATAAGTTCAGCTTCTTTGGCATGTATCGTTTTGTCTGCAGATTGAAAGCGCTCTTTTATATACGATATACAGTCCTGTTGGGGCAGACTGGCAAGCTCATAGTCAAAAGTGCTTTGGAAAAAAGGTTTGCTGCGGTCATGAAACATTTTGGTCAAAATTCTTTTTCGGCTGCCCACAAAGAAAAACGATGCGCACATATTCTGGATGTATTTGCGCATCACTCCTTGAACTTGAACACCTTTTTCCACCTCAGTAATTTCCTGAAATTCATCGAATACAATGTGCATCTTTTCCTGGGACTGCTCCAGGAAAGAAGCCAGGTCGGCAAAGGTCTGCTCCAGGACATTGATGCCGATTTCGGAAGACGTTTTTTCCACGGAAAATGAAATACCCATACCGTCTGATGTCGGCCGCATATTGGGGCGAAAGGTGCTCAAAGCCCGGATGGCTTTCTTATGCAGCGGCTCATGCTTGTGGGTGAGCTCAAATATTGCCCGGCAGATCCTGGCCGAAATGTCCTCAATGGAGACCACTCCGAACAGGTCGCAAAAGATGACAATATACCCTTGTCGGGCCAGATATCTCTGGACCTCTCTGATGAGCATTGTTTTGCCCACCCGTCTTGAGCCGAAAACCAAGACGTTTTGGCCGTTCTGTGCGTGCCGAATGAAGCTTTTCAGCTCTGTCTGGCGATCGCACAGCGGGATGTCTCCACTGCCCAAAGAAAAAGGATTTTTGCGCATACGGTATTCTGCCTCGGCAGGTTGCAGGAGGTGACAGCATTGATATTGACAAGCAATTATTGCTTATCAATAATTTAGTGTCAATAACTTTCGGTATCCCAATCATGGCCCAAAATTCCAGGCCCTGCTCTCCAGGATCTCGGACCGAAATGTTCGGTGTGAACAGGAGATAAGGTACATGCACCAGGAGCATAGTCGTCTGTCCATTGACCAGCTCTCGGCAGCAAGCCCCCCCTTCAAGTGATATCATGTTTTGCGTCTATCCAATAGAAGGCCCCACACGGTAATTTTGTTCTCAAATGTAAGTTTCCAGAATATTTCAGCTTTGCCTCCGGCAAATCTGAAATATTTTTTGGGCCAAAGCGCCCAAAAAAGTGAATTTGCCGGGTTGATCAAGGATGAAACGTTTTGTGGGGATGCTGGAATTCCCAAAAGGGCGACCGGCGGTCGCCCTTCCTGGCCAGGCTGGGGCCTGGCGATCCCGGATGGGCAAGCCAGCGACCGGGGGTTGAGTCTTGTTTCATACGAGCGCCGCCTCTGGCTGCGGCCGCCAGTTTGATCCAGTATGAAACTGGCAAAGAAGACAGGGCTTGGGGTCAAGCCCGTCTTACTGGAAGAGCCCGGCTCGCAGGTAGGCTGCCCTTGCCCCCAAGGGCTGGCCTCTTCAGGTTAAAACCTTGTTTCATACGAGCTTCAGAAGTCTTGATCCATGCGGGTATTATACTTTGGAAACATATTTTGGGACATTTTGAGGCATCAGGAACGCAAATCAAGAAATGTCAGGTATCTCAAGTTTTTATGCTGAAAAGTGAACACCGAACACTGCACACAAATTGCTATTATCCAGAGACAGAGCAAGTCAACTGAAATTGTTGAAAATGGAAAGCAGAACCAAAAAGCCCTGGGAAGGCCCCGGCCCCAGACTTGACGTACCGGTAGGTATTTTATAGTTTCAGCTTACAGGATCTGCTGGTCGTCGGGAGGACGACCCACAATCGGATCAATCCCGCCCTGCTGATCCACAACCGGATCAACCGCCATAATAATCAGCAAACCATCTGGTATATCCCTTTCTTCGAGATCCGGTGTCTGGGCCTTGAGGGCTTTGTGTTCCTGCCCGAACAGATTCACAACCGGGATGGAAACATATGAATGAAGAACATCGCTTTGCCCCCCGCGGTGCGCAGGGTTTCTCCTCTGTGCATCAAGGCTGCTGTTGGCCTTTGTCGGCAGCAGGAGCGGCTGCTCTGTGTCTTTTGCTCCTGCTTGCTTTCGGATGCGGCCAGGGCGACACGGAGACCTTGGCTCGAAAGCAGAAAGACAGGGATGAACCTGTGCGCATCGTGTATGTGGATTGGGCCTCGGAGAAGGCCAGCGCCCATGTGGCCCAAGCGGTGATCGAAGAAAAGCTGGGCCGCAAATGCCGTCTGCTCGAGGTCACCCTGGTGGCCATGTGGCAGTCCCTGGCGGCCGGGGATCAGGATGCTTCCGTGGCGGCCTGGCTCCCCTCTCTGCAGGCCAAGTTTCTGGATACCTACCGCACAGATGTGCAAAACCTGGGCCCGAACCTGACCGGAACCCGGATCGGGTTGGTCGTGCCGGATTATGTTCCGGTGGATTCTATCTCTGAGCTTTCGGAGTATGCCGAGCAGTTTGAGCACAAGATCATCGGCATTGATCCCCATGCCGGGATTATGAACATCACCAAAAAGGCTTTGAGAGAATATGGGCTCAACTCATTTTCCCTGGTCTCCGGCAGCGGCTCGACCATGACCTCGGCCCTGGAGCAGGCCGTCCAAAACCGGGAGTGGATCGTGGTCACCGGATGGACTCCGCACTTGATGTTTGCCCGCTGGGACCTGAAGTACCTTGAGGATCCCGGTCATGTCTACGGGGACAAAGAGCATATCGCCACCATAGTCCGCCCAGGTCTGCAAGAGGACATGCCCCGGGTGTATGCTTTCCTGGACGCCTTTTCCTGGACCGCCCGGGATATGGCCGATGTTATGCTCAAGTCCCGGGAAGAGGGCGTCTCCTATGCCCAGGCGGCCAAAGAGTGGGTCCTGGAGAACGAGAGTCGAGTGGCCAGCTGGCTCCCCTAGTACCGTGTCTTATAAGTTCTGTCCCATATTTTTGAAACGAAGTACTAGTCACTTCCTCCCCAATCCCCTTTCCCCAAAACATTATGCCTGAAAACACCACATCGACCCTGAGCCCGGTCAAAGACTCCTCCACCAAGCCCTGGTTCATCGCCTCCATTGGCATCACTCTCTTTCTGGCCGGTCTCCTGATCTGGTATCTGGTCTATGCCTTCAGCTTTGTGCACTCCTTTAAAAGTGAGGAGCTGGCTGTGGAGCGCTCTTCCTGGAAGCTCTTGCTGTATGACGAAACCATGAGCATGGCTACCCGGGTGAGCACCCTGAGCGGGAACCTGAAATGGCAGGATACCTACGCAGAAAACCAGCCCAAGCTGGACCAGCTGCTGACCGAGATCCCGGAAATGATTTCCTCGCCCAAGATACGAGACATGATGGCCAGCCTGCAACGCAACAGGACCAACCTCCAAGAGATAGAAAACAGGGCCTTTGAGCTGGTCAGCCGGGGAGACAAGGAAGAGGCGGCCGATCTTTTGGCCGGATGGCCGTACATCAAGAGCAGGATGGAGTTTGAGAACACGACCCGGGAGCTCGTAGACCTTGTGCAGGGGCGCATAGAGAACAAAACATCTGTGCAAAGAACGTTTTCCGTAGCCCTTTTGGTTGGTATTGCGGCCTGTCTGGCCGCTCTGACCATTTCCTGGACCAGGACTGTCGTTCTCTGGCGAGGCCAGTTGCGAAACAAGGCCATGGCTGAAAAGGCTTTGCAGCAAAGGGAGCAAGAGTTCAGAAGCTTGGTGGTCAACCTTCCGGGCATCGCCTTTCATTGCCGATATGACCAAAAATGGACCATGCTTTTTATGAGCCTCGAGACGGTAAATATCACCGGCTATCCAGCCTCGGATTTTATCAACAACGCAGTTCGCAGCTACACCAGCGTTATCCACACCGAGGACAAGCCTCTTGTCGATCAAAAGGTGCGCGAGGCAGTGGAAGCAGGCAGACAATGGGAGATTGAGTACCGGATAACTCATAAGTCCGGTGCCGAGCGCTGGGTATGGGAAAGAGGGGTCGCGGTTACTGACGAAGAAGGCAACGGACTGTATCTCAACGGTTTTATAAATGATGTCACCGAGCGACGGGACATGGAGGAGAGGCTCAAGGAGCTGAGCATAAAAGATTCCCTGACCGGTCTGTACAACCGGAATTTCTTTGAGGAGGAGATGCGGCGGCTTTCGGACGGTCGGAGCCTTCCTATGGGCCTTATTGTCTGCGACATTAACGGGCTCAAGCTTATCAACGATACAAAGGGCCACGAAGAAGGCGACGATCTGCTCAGATTATGCGCAGAGATCTTACGTGTCTCCTTTCGCCAGAGCGATATCATCGCCAGAATCGGCGGGGACGAGTTTGTTGTCCTTTTGCCTGAGTGCAGCCTGAAAGAGGTGCAGGAGGGATGTGCACGGATTCGCCAAAAAATTGCCGAATATCAAGAGAGACAACCGGAAAAGGGTCTGTCCGTTTCCCTGGGCTATTCTGTGATAGACAAACCGCCTGTGGATGCCGACCTTTTGTTCAAGCGGGCCGATGACGCCATGTACAAGGAAAAGCTGCAGCAGAGGCACAGCAGCCGCAGCGAGACGGTGCAGGCCCTGATCAAGACCATGGAGGCCCGGGATTACATCACCGAAGGCCATGCCGGGCGCATGCATGCCTATGCCCAGGAGCTGGGCAAGACTTTAGGGCTGTCCGAGGAGAGACTCAACGACCTGCAGCTTTTGGCCAGATTCCACGACTTAGGCAAGGTGGGGATTCCGGACTCCATCCTGCACAAGCCCGGCCCCTTGACCGATGCAGAGTTCGAAGAAATGAAGCGGCACTGTGAGATCGGCCACCGCATTGCCCTGTCCCTCAATGACCTGGCGCCGGTGGCCGACTTAATCCTCAAGCACCACGAGCAATGGAACGGACGGGGCTATCCCCTGGGCCTGTCCGGAGTGGACATCCCTCTTGAATGCCGGATTTTGGGGATTGTGGACGCATATGACACCATGATCAACGAAAGGCCGTATAAAAGGGCCATGCCTCCCGAGGAGGCCATACAGGAGCTCCTCCGCTGTGCAGGCTCCCAGTTCGATCCCCGGCTGGTGGATACTTTTGTTTCCCTGCTTTAAGCCTCGCCATCATCATGCCCGCTATGATTGGTGCCTGCCTTGGCGCGATGTCCCATACAGGTATTGGAAGAAGTAGTCCATGTTCTGCTTGGGCCCGATGGCGATGACCGTGTCCTGCTTGTGAATAGGTTCCTGCATGCTCGGATTGTAAATCCAGGTGCTGTCCTGGCGCATGATGGCCACAACGATGAGATCGAACTCTTCCCTGATTTTGTTGGAATCTATGGTTTCCTCGTCTTTGAAGGGGGCTTCCCCGGGGATGTGCAGCTCTTCCAGATCCAGCTCGATGCCTTCCCCGGAAAGGGCCATTTCCAAAAACTCATTCACCGAGGGACGGAGGATATTTTGGGTGATGCGCATGGCCGCGCTGGCATAAGGCGAAACCACCCGATCAGCCCCGGCCCGGATGAGCTTGCTCTCCACCCCTTTGCTGCTGGCCCGGGCACAGATGAACAAAGATGGATTCAGGGACCTGGCGGTCAGGACGATGTACACATTGTCTGCATCCCGATTGACCACTGAGACCAGGCCCTTGGCCCGCTCCACGCCGGCCTCTATCAATGTCTCCTCATCCATGGCGTCTTTATCCAAATGGGGAACGCCCATTTCCTTGCAGCGCAAAAGGACTTCCTCATTATTGTCGATAACCACGATGGGCTTTTGATTGCGGTGCAGCTCTTTGACCACCCGCTTGCCCACCTGACCATGTCCGCAGATGATGTAATGATCTGAGAAGCTTTTCAACCTTTTGGCCACCTTGCGCCTCCGATAGAGTTCAACCCAACTTCCTTCCAAGAGGAGATTTCCCAGAAAAGCTGCGCTGGCAGCCACCAACCCAAATCCCAGAATGAGCAAAATGATACTGAAGATTTTGCCGTTGTCAGACAAGGCGAACGGCGAAATAGTGGTCAGGGTGCCGATGGCCATGTACAGGGCCTGCAGGGGTGGAATCCCCTCCAGGCACATGTACCCCAATGTGCCCAGGAGAATAATGCCCAGGATCGACAGAAGCAAAGCGCAGGCATAGCGGTTCTTGCGCCTGTAGTATGATTGTTTCATGGGCACAACCCACTATCATATTATATGGCACAGAGCTAGACCAACAACTTTCCATGTACTCTCAAGTTGTTACAGGCATCAAAATAAAGCTCTGGACTTTGAATCCGATATGTAGAAAATGATGAGCTACAAGGTCTGCTTGTGTCTGAAGGCAAGGGAGAAAAATTGGGGTTTATTTGTATTCTAAAGGGTTGTGGCTGAATATGCTTGAGGAGCCGCTCGGAGAAATATTGACCAGGAAGGGCTTTTGCAGCTCGCAGGCGCTGCAGAGTGCTTTGGAGCACCAGGCGGTTACCGGGGAGAAGCTGGGCGCCGTTTTGGTTCAGGCCGGAGTGTTGGAGCAGGAACAACTGGTTCAGGCTCTGCTGGAGCAGTTCGAGCTCAACGAAGTTCTGGAGCGGGAGTTGCAGAAGCGGGAAGAGAAAATCCGCTCCCTGGCCAAGCTGGAAAAAGAAATCGATTTGGCCCGCAAGGTGCAGCAAGACCTCTTGCCCAAAATAATGCCCAGCGTTCCCGGGCTGGATATATGCGGAACCTGCCGCATGTCCTCCAGTGTGGGCGGAGACCTTTTTGATGTCATTCAAGGAGATTCCGGTGGTTACTGCATGCTGGTGGCCGACATCTGCGGGCACGGTTTTGCTTCCTCCCTGGTCATGGCCAGTTTTCGGAGCATGGCCAAGATGGCCTGCATGGATGCCCAGACTTCCATGAGCACAGTGGCCGGGAAGCTGAACAACCTTCTATGCGCTGATTTTGAAAACTCCGGGTTGTTTATTACCGGTCTGTTCATCCGCCACGAACCGGGGACCCATAATATAGAATTGGTTAATGCCGGACACATACCGCCCTTGAGCAATAATCCAAGGCATGGATGCCGGCTGGATGTGTCCAATATCCCCTTGGGCATCTGCAAGCAAACTGATTTTCAAAGCGTGTATTTACGCCTTGATCCTGGAGAGCACTTGCTCCTTTTCTCCGACGGTTTGCTGGAAGCGCCTATGGTCTCCGGCCGCAGCATTGATCAAAAATTTCTGCGCAGCTTGATGACCTCCAAGCAGATACAGAGCTCAGAACAGATGGTCCAACGTATAATGGAGGAGTTTGACGCCTCGGCCTTGAACCAGTCCGACGACATTACCGTCTTATCCATCTGGCGGCACTGAGGAGACGCCCTGACTGCAGGGAGGTGTTTTTTTCCAAAATGCGCAGGAACTGTCTAACTTATCGAAAACCGCAATCGTATATTTTTGCTGGATCAGACGATTAAGATTCCCCGCTTCGCAAGCTGTGCATAGCACACACGTAACACCGGGGGTGTTTTGAAACCCCAGAGGGCAGGCATTACGCGCAGACGAGAAGCACTGCCCCTGAGGATTCCGAATCACCCATGTCCAAGAAGTTACATTGAAAATCCGAAACAAGCATCTTTTTGGGATCTCTGCAAACATGAATGTGGGGAGATGGAGGTTTTCCCAGGTAACTAACTTGACTTTCTGGGGGGGTGCCCGTAATATCCCAAAACTTTTACCAAATAAGCAGCCTGTGGCCATTTTCAGGGTGCAGGCTTATGAACAGTTCGTTTCCTGGTTCAGGTTCCTGCCTTCGGGCATGCCTCGTGAAGCGATCACCCTGAGGAATTATAAACCAAGCGGTTTGTCTATGGCACAAGATGCTCTTTGCAGTTGCAAATTGGAAAAACTCCCCACCATATCGCAAAGCCTCATTGAGATCTTGCACATATCACAGGAGACTGACCAGGATATGGCCAAGTTGGCCTCGGCCCTGCAGAAGGACCCGGTCATCACGGCCCGGATCTTTGATGTGGTTTCAACGATTCATTATCGACCGTGGAAAAAGGTAAAAGATCTGCATCGGTTGCTCGTTGTTCTGGGCTTGGACAGCGTTCGGCGTATCGTATTTACATGTGCAGTGGAGCAGGTATTTAGTTCCTTCACTGACCTGGCATCATCTCAATTGCAGATTATTTGGTATCGTTCCTTACTGTGCGCTCAGCAGGCCGAAGAATTGGGCAGACTCATCAGCTTTCCTCACCCGTATGAAGCCTATCTGGCTGGATTGCTCCATCGGATAGGTCAGCTTGTTCTGATGCAAAACAACCCGCATGCCTATGTCCAATCCATCGACGTAACTGCCGACTATGAACGGGTGGAAGAGATGGAGCAGGAGATGTTCGGGATATCCTCATTGGAAATCGGAGCCGAGCTGGTCGCTACCTGGCAGTTACCTTCTTTTCATGCTGATGCCCTGCGGTTTCAAACCTTGCCTGCCGCAGATGTTTTGGAGGCCACGGATCTTATCCGGATCCTCAATTTCTGTCAGAAATTGAGTTGTAGTCGTGTCGATGGTGTCCATGCCCATGCACATACAGGAAATTGTATGTTTGGTTTGACTGAGGGCATGCTGGTCCAAGTATACACAACCGCCTATAATAAAACATCAAAGATCATTGAGAATATAACTGGAGCAGGAAATGCGAACCATCATCTGCAAGCGCTCTACGATAGTCAGGGACCCAGTAATGAGGCTTTAAACACCGAGGTGAAGCAGCAGACACTGCTGAACAACCTGAAGGTTGGGTCCCAGTCAGCAGATACCCTGGCTGCATACTGCCAGTGTGCCCGCCAAGATCTGTCTTTTTTGTTCGGGCTGCATGAGCTCTGTTTTCTATTTGCTGACGGGGAGAAAAAATCCCTTTATGGCTACGATGATACCGGACAATGTCCGCAGCTTTCTCAGTTCAAGGTTGGCCTTGAACCGGGGAACTCTCCTCTCGCACGGGCTTTGAACAATACAACCATCACCTATGGTCCGGAAAACACCAGGGCTGAAAAATCCCTTCCTGAAGGTCAGCTTGCTCGTATAATGCATAAAGACGAGCTCTGTCACCTCCCTTTACGTGCTGGGCAGGAGCCTGTCGGCATTTGTGTCATTGGTCTCAGGCCAGGGCAGCGAAAGGACATTCAGGCGCAGGAGACATTCTTGCAGTTAGTGGCCGATCAGATAGCTCCTGGATTGAAAGATGCGATCAATACAGGGCCTGCATCGAATCGTTGCCCCTTGTCCTTGGATGAATTGGATTTTCATCTGCGCACTGTGGTACATGAAGTAAATAATCCTCTCTCTATTATCAATACCTATTTGCATATTTTGGCCTCTCAGGTTGGGGACACTGATCAGTCATTTCAGCATATTCAAATTATTCAAGAAGAAATTCAACGGGTCAGCTCAATGGTTGCCGGACTCAGACAGGTAACCGTCCCTGAACAACAGGATATGGAAATAACGGATATCAATAAGCTCGTAGAACGTATAAACAGTTTTTTCCAAAAATCCGCATTTCAAGGTAAGGCTATAGAATCGTACTTGAGTTTGGATCATGATGTGCCGAGTGTTCAAACACAACCGGACAAGGTCAAGCAAATAGTGATAAATCTCTTGAAAAATGCAGTTGAGTCCCTCCCGAACAAAGGTAAGATCTATATAACAACCCGGGATAAAATATTTAGTCAAGGAAAGACATATATTGAATTGGAGATTGAGGATAATGGTCCAGGTATTGAGCAAGATGTGTTGGCCAGTTTGTTTCAGCCTGATATGAGTTGTGAAAAATCACATTCCGGATTGGGGCTGACCATTGTCAATAATTTAGTGGCTGATCTCGGAGGAAATCTCTGTTGTGCTTCCGGTAAATGGGGGACCCGTTTTCAAATCCGTTTGCCCCGAACAGTTGCCCAGGACCATCAAGAGGAATAATCAGTCAGGCTTTCTGTGCTTTGCCTCCGGCAAATCTGAAATATTTTTTGCCCCAAAGCGGGCAAAAAGAGAAATATGTGCCGGGTTGATCAAGGGTGAAGCTTGGAGTTTCGGTCAGATGCGTGAGAGTCACCCCTCTTCGTTCCCTGGGTCCTCCCTGGGAACGTCTTCTTCTTATGGCTCCGGCCATCTTCTCATTTTTTTATGCGTTAGAAGAAGACTCATAAGTAAGCCGACTTCTTGTTTCATGCGAGGCTGCTTGCAGAATATCTCAAATAAATACAGGTAGAAAAAAAAGAGAGGCTTTGATGAAGGGTTCTGCCCAACCTCTGAACCTATCAAGTCAATCAAGGTATGCAAAAGCAGGGCATGCTGGTCAGCCGGACGAGGAGACCATCTCCATATTGATTGTGGAAGATGAGCCTATGATGCGGCGCAGTCTTTGTGAACTCCTGCGTCCCCAGGGCTACCAGGTGCATGAGGCCTCGAGAGGTCTGGAGGCCAGGGAGGCATTGACCACACATGCAATTCAAGTTGCCTTGATAGACCTTAACTTGCCGGACTACAGTGGGCAGGAACTCATTGAGTTTGCGTGGCAAAGCAAGTTGTCCACAAAGCTCATTGTTGTCAGTGGGGAAACCAGTTTTGAGAATGTTGCACATTCCTTGCAAAACGGTGTTTATGATTTTGTAAGTAAACCCTTTGATGTTTCCTATTTATTAAGGACGATTAAACAGGCCACAGAAGAAGTTGAAGCAGAGTATGCAGAAGATAGTGAACCAAGGGAAACGATAGTATCTGAGGATCTCCATAAGTTTATCGTGAACAATTCACCTGACATCATATATATGTTGGATGAAAATGGATATTTTGTCTTTGTGAATCAAAAGGCAGAAGAGTTGATCGGGTGTGCCCCAGAAGAACTTATTGGCACTCACTATACGTCAATCATCTATGAACATGATCTAGGTAAGGCATGTTATGCTTTTAATGAGAAACGCACAGGCGAGCTGTCGACTAAAGGGATTGAGCTACGCATCAATAGATGGAAGCATAATGGATCTTCACAGGTGGAATGTGGGTACCTATATGTTGAGTTGGTTGCTCAGGATATTTATAAGAATGATACAAAAAAAGGGGAAAAATTTATAGGAACATATGGGGTGATGAGAGATATGACAGAACGCAAACATTCAGAAGAAGTGATCCGTTATCATCTCTATCATGATAGCCTTACCTCGCTTCCTAATAGAGCCCTTTTTAATGACCGACTGCATATGGCACTTTTGCAAGCCAAACGCCATAAGAGCAAGTTAGCATTGATGTTTTTGGACTTGGATCGCTTTAAAAAGATCAATGACAATTTTGGGCATCAGGCAGGAGATGAGATCCTGCAGACCGTAGCCAAAAAACTGAAAAGATGTGTTCGGGAAATGGACACTTTGGCTCGGATAGGCGGTGATGAATTTTTATTGATGATGCAAGATCTTCCCTCTTCAGAAGATGCGGCCAAGGTATGCCAAAAGATTTTGGACAGACTCAATCAACCGATGAGGTACAGGGGTAAGGAGATCCGAATTACGGCCAGTATTGGGATAGCTCTGTATCCAGATCACGGCAAAACAAAAGATGAATTAATCCGCCATGCCGATACAGCAATGTACCGGGTCAAAGAAAAATCTTGTAATGGATATTGTTTGTATAACAATACCCTTATAAGTGATTACCCTAATCTGGAGTTGGAAAATGACTTATATTCAGCTGTTCAGCGAAAGGAACTCCTGCTGTATTATCAGCCTCAAATTGAAGCTGTCCATGAAAAAGTAGTGGGGATTGAAGCCTTAATGCGATGGAATCACCCCCAGTATGGGCTCTTGAGTCCTGCGTGTTTTATTCCCATTGCCGAGCAAAATGGGTTAATAAATGCAATAGGCGAGTGGGGACTGCGGCAGGCATGTGCAGATACCAAGGATTTGGAGTCATGTGGATTTTTCCCGCTGAAGACTTCCTTCAATGTTTCCGTACAGCAATTAAGTAGTTCAAGCTTTGTCCAAAATGTTTTGCAGGTTATTCATGGATGTGGCCTGGGGCAAAACTCTATGGAGTTGGAGCTTACGGAAAGCTGTCTTATGCATGACTTGCAAAATGCCTCAGAAATGCTTGAGGAACTCACTCAAGGAGGTGTATCCATAGCTATTGATGATTTTGGATCGGGCTACTCTTCCTTGAGTTACTTGCAAAACTTGTCCATCAATACCTTAAAGTTGGATCGGGCATTTATTCAGCAGGCCAACCTGGCCTCTTCAGAAAAGACGATTTTTACAGCTATTCAATCCATGGCCCAAAGCCTGGATGTCAATTTTGTGGCCGAAGGCGTAGAAACGCACGATCAAAAGAAATATTTGGAAAAATTGGGTTTTTGTTCCATTGTCCAAGGGTATTATTATAGCAAGCCCCTGCCGTTGGCTGAGCTAAAGACATTTATTGCCCAGCAAAATCAAATGGATATGTTCCCAGCAGTGGTA
This sequence comes from Thermodesulfobacteriota bacterium, assembly GCA_051749205.1. GTDB lineage: Bacteria > Desulfobacterota > Desulfovibrionia > Desulfovibrionales > Desulfothermaceae > Desulfovermiculus. The sequence continues at coordinate 17,238 of JBNJII010000036.1, forward strand.
GAAAGCGGGCAGGGTCTGTGGCGGGAAGGCCTCTGAATCCATACTGCCCAATTCCTCCCCGTCCATGATCCGCAAGATTCTGCCAGCGCAGATTTTTCGCCCTTTTGCTTTCTGCCGAAAAGTCCTTTGTTTACCAAATGATGCATTCCCAGGAAAAGGCCGCCGTGAGCGAGGTGGTTCATCATCCATACGGGGAATTTGATCCAGTGCAAATAGAAGCCAAGTACGGGGCCTATCCTGAAGCCAGGACAGGGAGGGAAAATCTGGCCCAGGGGCTGGCTGATCTGGAGCCCCAGCAATGGATCCTGCTGGAGGATTTTTTCAAGCACCTCTTTGCCCGGGCCTTTCTGCTGGAATATGCAGCCACCCTGGGGAGCATTGATGTGGCCCTGATTCCGCCCTGGGGCGCTGTCTCCGATGTCCGGAATCTGTGGGGAGCAGACGATTTGAGCTGTTTAAGCCGCTAGAACAAAGGGCCGGATTGTTCAGGATGGCTGGTCAGGGCCTGTTTGCACAAGCTGGGATATGCTTTGCCCATGGGCTGAGGGCATGGAGCAGAGGACAGAAGACAGAGATCAGCGATAAGAAGTCATTTTTTTGCCCCAAAGAGGGCAAAAAAAGGGGAAATTTGCCGGATTGATCAGGTATGAAACGCACGGAGGTCCGGTTTCGCTCCCTCCGTCATTGCCCGGCCCGGATCCTTCGAATACACCGGGATCAGACTCACCGGGCAATCTAGGAAAAAGCCTTTCTATCAAAAGGGCAGGGCTTGGGGTCAAGCCCGCCTTACTGGAAAAGCCCGGGTCGCAGGTAGGCCGCGTTTGCCCCCAAGGGGTTGACCCTCTTTAGGTTAAAACCTTGTTTCATACGAGATTTGCCTCCGGCAAATCTGAAATCCACGCATCCTGAGAACTGGTTAAGCCGCAACTTGGGTCATGATCCAGGTCACGGCCAGAGCGTTGACCAGGGCATGGATGAGAATCGCCGGCCAGATAGACCCGCTTCGCTGGTAGAGGTAGGCAAAGACCAGGCCGAGAAGAAAAATGGGTGGAGCGGCGATAGGACGCAGGTGCAGAAGGGCAAAGAGCCCGGAGCTGATGAGCATGGCCTGTGGCCAGGAAAAACGCTTTTTGAGCCCAGCAAAGAGGAATCCGCGGAAAAAGATCTCTTCCACTGCAGGAGCGATGATCACCGCAGCAAAGATGAACAGGCCCGGTGAGGGAGTGCCGGCCAGAATGCGCTCCAATTCCGGCTGCATTTTCAGTCCGTACTGGGAGAGGAAAGCTTCGTACAGGGCGTTCAGCCACATGGCCGGGAAGAAGAGCCCCAGTCCCAGTCCCAAATACCTGGGCTTGAACCCGCTTATCCCCAGATCCCGCCACCTCGCACCATATTTCTTGCCCGCAAGCCACCAGACCGGCAAAAGCAGGCCCAGTTCCAAAAGAGTCACCAAAAGGCCTGCAGAGATATCCACAGCCAGGGATTTGAGTAAGATAACCCCTGCATAGGCCACCAGAAGCCATATGCCCAGGCAGGCAGCGCCAAGCCATGTATCCCGGATAGACCAGGGTACTTCCATTGGTTGCGACAGGTGTTCCTTAAGAATGCTTGTACCCGTTCAGGGTGCTGAGAGCACAGACATACTCTGGCTCTTCGACAACCCGTTTTGATTGTATGTGATTTTGAAAATGTTCAAATGCACACGATGGTTAGACCCCCGATGAAATGGGAAGAAATTTCATCGGGCAGGCAGGATTATCAAGATTGTAAATCCTGTCAACAATTCTTTGTTTCAGGAGAATTCCACAACCAAGCTCGAAGAACCGAAAGTGGTCTTGACAGGCCGCATACATGATTTATTCCATCGAGTGAAAGGAAAGAAAAACAATGCCTTGAATAGGAGGTGATGTCTATGTGGCTCACACCTAGACTGAGAAACCAAGACACAAATCTGCGTCAGGACCGACGTTGGGATCCAATGAGGGAAATAGCTCCGACCATGGCCGATATGTTCCGTATGCCGGAAAGGCTGTTAGGTGAAGAGATGTCCTTTGTTCCCACTATGGATATGCAAGAGACAGATAATGCCTATGTGCTCACAGCCGAGATGCCGGGAATGGATCCCAAAAACGTAGATATCTCGGTACGCAACGGCGTTCTGGAGCTCAAAGGGGAGAAGAAAGAGGAAAAGGAAAGCGACCAGACCGGAACCGGGTGGACTGAGCGCCGCTATGGGGCTTTCCATCGCCAGATCCCCTTGGATCAGGAGATCAAGGAGGAAGAGGTCAAAGCGACCTACAAAAACGGCGTGTTGCGCATTGAGGTGCCCAAAGCCGAAACCGGCGGCGGAGGCAAGTCCATCCCTATTGAGACTGAGTAATCCGCTGGATACGCGCACAGAAAAAAGGCCCGGGGGGTGTACCCCCCGGGCCTTTTTCTGTGCAAAGCGCGACCTTATGCCCCATGCTCAATGGTGACCTTGGTTCTGCCGGCGGCATGCAGCCGCAGGGGGATATGTACAAATGTAGAGCAGTGGTCTTGGAAGGTTTCGAAGTCCGTATCCGCATATTGAATGCTGACCCTGTGAATGTCTTTTTGGCGCATACGCAAGCACAGGCCGAGATCCAAGGGAAGGCTGTCGCCGATATATCCAACCTCGGCCACGGTTGTGTTGGCATCGATTGCTTCCCGCTTTAAGACATCGAAGAAAAACCTCTCCTTCCACAGTCTTTCCCGGGAAGTCCGCAATTGACCGGGACTTTCGCCTATTGGGCGAAGAGAGATCCGAAAGTCCCCGCAGAGGAGACTTGTGGGATATCCGGGCGTCCTTTCCCAGGCAAAGCGCTGATTGCCCATTTCCAAGAGTGCTCTGCAGGGAAGCATCCCGCTTTCCCCCAGGCCCTGGTCCGGCCTAATGGAGAAATGGTTGGTTTCCATGCCGAAAACCAGGGTGTGCCATCTCAGATATGCAGGGCCGCAGGTGTAATTCGTATATCCTGGAAAGCCTTCTGGAAAGGCATACTGCTCATAGGGGTTTTGGACCTGGAGGAGGAAGGTCTTCTCCTGCAAAGAAGCGTGCGGCAGGCGTCCATCCCGACCCCCGAAGTAATAGGCACTGAGGTCTTCAAGGGTATGGACTTCATACGGCCATCCGTGTTTTTCAGCGTACTTTTGCATCTCATGAGCCACATACTGATGTATCTGCTCGTCCATGCCCCATTTGGTGGTGTTGGCCGGAACGATAACCTCCATATCTCCCAGATCGTATTTTGAGCCGTCGGTCTTGCCCAGGCTGTGGAAATCAATCATCATATCCGGGGGGAACTCAGCGCAGAGACGGCCGAAAATCTTCTTTTCCAGCTCCGTGATTCCGGACATGGATGAATGGAAGCTGTCCTGGACGACACCCTCGGGATTGACTACAGGGACCACCACAACTGTTTGTCTGTCCCGCACAGTACGTGCTTCCGGTCCGGCCAAATAGCTCAAGATCTCTGGACCGACGACCCGTGTTCCCCGTTCATGGCCATGCCTGGAAAGGGTGATCAAGGCTATTTGTTTTTCCTCCTCAGGGACATCCTTGTTGGTGACCACGATGGCCGGGATTTCCCACCTCTCGTCCTCTGACCTGCCGAGAACCCTTTTTTCAGCTATCTCTTTGTGGGTAAGGACAAACTCGTCCATCCAGGAGAAGATCTCTTGGAGGCCGTCTTCGCCCATGGGCATGTAATCAAATACAGGCATAATCGTGTACTCCGTAGCTTCAAGTTCAAAAAATGTGTACTTACTTAGTACAACCGCTCATAAATAACTATAACGGTCGTGGACCGTCATTTTGCGATGCTCTATAAATATGATTCTTAAGCCTTTTAGCTGTCCATCTTGACGTGGTCAGGATAAATTCTCATATAATATAATAGATTGAATTGCATATCCGAGTTCTATAAGGAGGAAGCAATATGCAATACAAGGTGTGGGTTGTTGTAGGCGACAGCGCGCGGGCCAGGATTTTCGGAACCAATTCCCGGGGCGGAGGTCTGACAGAGCTGGAAGTGTTGTATCATCCGGAGTCCAGGATGCGCGACAGTGAGCTGCAAACGGACAAGCCGGGGCGTATGTATGCCATGCAGGGCGAATTCCGCAGTGCCGCGGAGCAGACTCCGGCGCGCAAGGTGGAAGCCGAGCGATTTGCCCAAAGCCTGGCCGAGTATCTGGACACCATGCATCATGAGAACAGGTTTGAACATTTGATTCTGGTTGCTTCCCCCAACTTTTTGGGCCTGTTGCGCAATCAGTTCAGCTCCAGGCTGCACAACGCAGTGATCAGTGAACTGAATAAGGATATAAGCCAGTTGAAGAAAGCGGAAGACATTCGAAAGCATTTGCCGGAGTACCTGTGGTAAGAGCCCGGCAACAAGGTCCTGCGGGCCCACCATGAGTTCCACTCACTTGTTGGTCTTGGTTCCGGAGTAGGTAAAGGCCCGTTTGTCCATACTGTAATAGGTCCCCTTATCCCGTCCCACCTCTTGCCCGCAGGAGCAGACCAGCTTGCCGTCCCGGGCCCGGGCATGGAAAAGTCTGTCTATTCGCTGTTTGTGACAGCGCAGGACCTGCCCGGGCCCGATTTTGTGGTACTTAAACAACTTTTGCTTACATGCTGCGCATTTGACGGTCAGCATGGGGTATGCCCTCTGCGTGCAGGAAGTAGGAGTTCGTATGAACAAGACTCAACATTTTGAACCACGATTGGGGAAGCAGCGTAGGGGCGGACCTTGTGTCCGCCCAGGCAGAAGAGGGCGAATGATTATTCGCCCCTCCTACTGACCCGCCAGTTTCATACTTACGAGCCGGGCTTTTGCGTAGGGCGGGCTTGACCCCAAGCCCTGCCCTTTTGATAGAAAGGCTTTCCATAGATTGCCCGGTGAGTCTGATCCCGGTGTGTTCGAAGGATCCGGGCCGGGCAATGACGGAGGGACCGGACCTGCGTGCGTTTCATACCTGAGCAATCCGGCAAATTTTTTTTGCCCGCTTTGGGGCAAAAAAAAATTTCAGATTTGCCGAAGGCAAAGCTGAACCCGGGCTTTAGCTTATCCGGCTGCAGCTTGGGGTTGATGCCGCATAAGGAGCTTCTCCAGCATCCGGACCAGACCGGCGCCGAGGGAAAAGACGGCCCCAATGGTCAAGTTCTCCTCCACAGTGGCGTCGAAGAAGACGTGCAGACTGGAGTCCAGGCCATCCTCAGCCTGCCAGTAACAAATGGCCATGGGCACCTTAGGCAAGGGATGGAGAATAATGGCCACATCGGCATCGAACTGGTCTCTGCCGTCCCGGCCGCTGAACAGGTCCAGCATGTCAGTGAATAGGTCCGGCGCTGAATCGGCGATCTGCTTGAGGGGTTTTTCACAGCGCTGTTCAAAGAGCCCGGCCCAGGATTTGCCGGCTGAAAGCTCCCGGAAAGGCACCCATTTGTGGATGGGGTTGGCTCCGTTGCCGTGCAGGATATAAGTTAAAACCGGGACTGAGACCCAGGCGTTGGTGTGGATCTCGGCTGAAAGACGCCCTTGGGAGTCCACATGGAAGTCCTTGCCCAGAACCTTCACCGTTATTCGTCCGTTGTGATAGCGCCCATCCAAGCGTTGGGCTGCGGCTGCCAAGTCCAGATTGGGCACCTCGCTTTTGAGCTGCTTGACGGTTTCTTCAACCTCTTGATCCGGGGTGGTTTGCTGTTGGGTCTTTTCCGAGAATAAAGCTACAGTATCTGCATCCAGCTTGGGGCATTCGCTGATGTCCTGCTGTCCGCGAAAGACTGCGGCGGCAAAGGCCATGCACGTCGGCTGTCCGCATTGGCGGCAATTGGAATTGTCCAGATGCTTAAATATTTCCATGGGGTTTGTGAGTTGAGCCATATATGTCTCCTTCCTTTTGCTCATTTCAATAGCCGAGGCAGATTGCTTGCATCCATTTCCCAGTCTGCTGTACACAGCTACATAATTCATGACACTAATTTGTCAAACTTGTTATGAAAAGCACATACCCTGGATGAAGGTACTCACAAGCGATTTGGATCCGGAGGGGGCGCTTCAGTGTTCACATCCTGGATGCAGGGGCCCAATCCACAGACCTGGGCCGTATCCTCCAGAACCAGGTACAGGCAGGGGACCAGGACCAAAATGATGACTGTGGCAAATACCAAACCAAACCCCAGAGAAATAGCCATGGGGATTAAAAAGCGGGCTTGTCTTGAAGTCTCCAGGATCATGGGCGAGAGGCCGCCGAAGGTGGTCAAAGTGGTCAGGAGAATGGGCCGGAATCGCTGCCTTCCGGCCAGAGTTATGGCCGAAAGCACGTTGTGTCCCTGTCTGCGCAAGCGGTTGGCGAAATGGATGAGGACCAGGGAGTCGTTGATAACCACACCGCTTAAGGCCACAATCCCGAACAAGCTCATCAGGCTTAAGGAGTAACCCATGAGCAGATGGCCGAGTACTGCCCCGACCAAGCCGAAGGGGATGCAGGCCATAATGATCATGGGCTGCACATAGCTGCGGAAGGGAATGGCCAAAAGCCCGTACAAGGCCAGCAAGGCCAATAAAAGACCCTGTACCAGGCTGCTCACGCTTTCCCGCAGATCGGCCTGCCGGCCTTCGAAACTGAAGCTGAGTCCCGGGTATGCGGCTTGCAGCTCAGGCAGGGCCGAAGCCCGCAGCTCTGCACTGAGCTGCTCTACCTGGGAACGGGGCTGGACATTGGCCGTGACCTCCACCACCCGACGGCCGTTGGTCCGCTGGATGTTGGTATAGGAGCGTCCCTCTTCTGCGTGGACCGCATCCCGAAGGGGCACTTCCTTGTCCCCCACCCGGAGAAGGAGGTTTTCCAGGGTGGCCAGGCTGCCGCGTTCCTTCGGCGGCAGCCAGACCCGCACCGTAAGTTCGTTTCTGCCTTTCTGCTGGCGCAAGGCCTCGGCTCCGTAAAAGGCGTGCCGAACCTGGTTGGCCGCCTCCCTGGAGGTAAGGCCCATGCGTCGGCCCAGATCGGAGAGATGGATGTCCAGTTGCCGCTTACCGCTGGGAGAGCCGTCGTCAATATCCGACACCCCGGAAAAATCTTCCAGTCTGGCGGCCAGGGCCTTGCCGGCCTCTTCCAAGAGATCCCGGTTTCTGTGGCTGAGCTGCACGGTCAAGGCCTTGCCCGAGCCCGGTCCGCCGCGATCTGCCTCGAACTGTATGCTTTCCAGGCCGATGATCTCCCCGGTTTCCTCCCGCCATTTTCTGGTCACCAGGGAGGTCCCCAAGGGCCGCATCTCTGGGGGGGTCAGATAGATCCTGGCTTCTACTGTGTTCTCATTGACCACGGTGAGCACAGATTCGGCCAACTTTTTGTCCCCGTTTTCCTGGATCACGTTTTCCGCAGCCCGGGTCAAACGTGTTTCCACCCGCTGCAGCTCCTCCCGGGCCGCTCCGGAGGGGAGCGTGGCCTGGGCGTAGGCATAGTCCGACTCCACGGTGGGAAAAAGGACGATGCCCATGCGTCCGGACTGAATATAGCCGACAGTGGCTATCAGGATGGCTACCCCCAGGGCAAGGACCAGGTAACGCTGGGTCAGGGCAAAGGACAAAAAGGGACCGAAACGGTTGGCGATGAGATGTTCGACCCAGGCGCTGAATCTGGCCTGGGCCCGGGCGGGGTAGTGCAGAAAGCCGCCCATGTGTTTATCCCCGATGTGAGCCAGATGAGCGGGGAGGACGAACAGGCTTTCGATCAAAGATACGGCAAAGACACAGACGACCACCAAGGGGATAAATTGAAAGATCTTGCCCATCACTCCGGGGATGAAAAACATAGGGGTGAAGGCCACCATATTGGTCACCACACTGAAGACCACGGGCATGGCGACTTCCTGGACCCCTTGAACGGAAGCCCGGAGCATGTTGTGGCCCTGCCGGCGGTGATAATAGATGTTTTCCCCTACCACAATGGCGTCGTCGACCACAATGCCCAGGGTGACGATAAAGGCGAACATAGTGATCATGTTCACACTGAATTCGGTTCCGGACAAAAGGAGGAAAGAGCCGAGAAAGGAGATGGGAATGCCTAAGCTGACCCAAAAGGCCAGTCTGGCTTCCAGGAAAAGGGCCAGGAGGAAAAAGACCAGCCCTAAGCCCAGGTAGGCGTTGGTCAGCAAAAGGTCGGCCCGTTGCTGGAAGATGTCTGAACGATCCCGGAGGATATCCACCTGCAGATTGCCGGGCAGGGTGTGGTTGATGTCGGTGATGGCCTGGGTCGCGGCCTGGGATACCGACCCCGGGGTCTGGTCTCCGATACGGTAGACCTGGATCATCACCGCCGGCCATCCATTCGCCGTGGCCCAGGATTCCGTCTCCTCGAATCCAGAGGTGACTGTGCCTATATCCTCCAACAGGATCTGGGCCCCGTCGTCCCGGGTGATTACCGGAATCCGGGCATACTCCTTGGCTGAGTACCGCCGGTCCATGACCCGGACCAGGATGTCCCCGGCCCTGGTCTTCACACTGCCGGCCCCCAAATCCACCGAGGCCCGACGGACGGTCTGAGCCACATCCTCCAGGGTCAGTCCGAAGCGGCGCAGGGTGTCTTGGTTGACGGCAATATGCATCTCATGGTCGCGCACCCCATCCAGTTCCACCTGGGTGATTCCCGGATCCTGCAACAGCTCGTCCCGGACGATCTCGGCCGCCTCCCGCAGAACCAGTTCATCCTTGGTCCCGTACAGGGCCAAGGTCAACACGCCTCGCTTATGGGCGGCAATGGTGATCTCCGGCTCCTCGGCCTCGTCCGGGAAGGTGGTGATCCGGCTGACTTCACTTTCCACATCCTGCCACAGACGGCTCATGTCCTGGCCTTCAATGGCCTCTACCTGGATTTGGGCTATGCCCTCTGAGGCTGTGGAACGGACTTCCTTCACCCCTTCCAGACCCTGGACCGCCTCCTCTACAGCCAAGACGATGCCCTGCTCCACCTCTTCCGGACTGGCTCCGGGGTAGGGAACAGCTACGCTGACGATGTCCCGGGAGAATTCAGGAAAGACTTCCTGCTTGATGTTTAAGGCCGTGATCAGGCCGCCGACCAAAAATAGAAGCATGATCAGGTTGGCGGCTACTGAGTTCCCGGCCATCCAGGCCAGAGGATTTGAGGCCTCCGGAGTAGCGTTTTTATTGCCAGCATTCATTGTGCATCCCCGGCTTCAGCCCTGCGCAGGCGCATGCCCTGCACTGGAGTGGCCAAAGGGCTCAGGACCACCTGATCTCCAGGGGCAAGCCCCTGGTCAATATACACCTGGTCCCGATCTTTCCAGGCCACGTTCACCCGACGGATGTCCAGTTTTTTGTCGGCAAGCACCCAGACTGTGCTGTCTTCCCGCAAGGCCTGTCGGGGCAGGGCAAAGACACCTTTCAGGGTTTTGCCCTGGATGAAAACCCGGACGTAATCGTTGAGCATGATCTGGGGAGAGTCGTTCTTTTGATCCAGGGGCTGGGGAACGGTGATGATCAAGGTGGCCATGCGGGTGGCGTTGTCTACTTCCCCGGTCAGACGCAGGGTACGCCCCTGCCATTCTCCGTTACCGGATTGGGAGGCAATGCGCACAGGATTGCCCCCGGGGGCATTCAAGTCGATAAGATCCAGGCTGTGTACAGGAACCGCGGCCCGCACCCAAAAGGTGTCTGTGCCGGCCAGGGTAGCCAGACTGTCCTGGCCGCTGACTTGGGACCCCAGGTTGATGTCCCGTTTGATGACCAAGGCGTTGAAAGGCACAGTGATCCGGGTTCGGCTGAGGTCAAGCTCAGCTTTGTCCAACTCCGCCCGAGAGCTGTTCACTTCGGCCTGGGACTGCTCCAACTGCGGCTTGCGCAGGGCCAGATCTGTTTCGTGTACCTGCAGTCCGGAGCCTTGGGTGAACATGTCCAGTTCTTGCCGGGCTACGTCCTGTTTGCCCTGCTCCAGCCTGAAGTCGGCCTGGGACCGGGCCAGGGCGCTTTGTGCCTTATCCACCTGGATTTCATAGTCCCGGGGATCGATGCGAACTGCGGTTTGGCCCGTGGACAGGCGGCCGCCGGGAGTGAACTCATCGGCGATTTCGACGACTTCTCCGCTGACCTGGGAGCGAAGAGTTATCTCTCTGGAGGGGACAACGGTGCCCATGGCTTGGATGTCCACCGTGGCCTCAGAGGGTTGGACATCCATGACTTCCACCGGAGGTGCCTTGGTCTGGGTTTTCTGTCTGCTGACTGTGGGCTGGTTGGAGATGAAGTATATGGCCGCCGCAGTCCCCAGGCCGATAATACATAATCCGAGTACGATCTTCACAAGTCGGTTCATGAATAGTCTCAAATATTAAAATAGGTTACTTTCTAGATATTATTGGCGCATGCAACGGGATTTGCCTCTCAAGAGGGCCTGCCCTTTTGAGAGAAAGGCTTTCCCAGCACACTCAGGGCACCTCAAGTCTGAGAAGAAAACTACCGTGGGGCTCAAGGGGGACGATCTTGCCTCCTCCCAAGGCCCGGTACAAGGCTACCTGAGAAGATAACAGATCAGCCCTGGCGGCAATGAGGTTGCGCTGCAGCCCCTGCACATTGCGCTGCTGGGTAATAAAGTTCAGATAATCGCTTTGCCCTTTCAGATAGCGCAGTCTGGACTGTTTACGGGCTTGGACAGCGGCGGCCAGCTCCTCCTGCAGTCTGGCAATACGTTCTTGGTGTCCGGCAATATTGGCCAAAGCGTCTTGGACCTCCATGACGGCTTCCAGAACAGTGGCCGCATAATCGGCCAGACGCTCCTGCACCACCGCCTCGGCCCTGTCCACCTCCGCCTGTCTGGCTCCGGCCTCGAAGAGAGGGGCGCTCAGGTTGGCGCCCAGCCGGGTCAGCCAATCTCCCCAGGCCAGCTTGAAGCTGTCGCTGCTCAAGGCTGTTCTGGCGGAAAGAGACAGGGAGGGCAACCTGTCCGCCAGGGCCACGCTGACCTCCCAATCGGCAGATCGCAGGCGGTAATAGGCCGCCCGGACGTCAGGGCGGGACATGAGCAGATCGGCCGGTATACCGGTTTCCGGCAGGGGCGCGGGATCCGGAAGGCTTTGGGCGGTCACTGATAAGGCTTGGGGATCAGCCTGTCCTAAAAGGAGCGCCAGCTTGTTCATGGCCACTTTTTCTCCAGCCTGCAATGGCGGCAGGGCAGACCTGGAGTTGGCCACCAGCTCCTGCTGCTGGGTTACATCCAGGGCTGAGGCCATACCCTTTTCAAATCTGGTGGTCTGAAGTTCAAGCAGCTGCTCATTGGTGTCAATCTGTTTTTGGATTACCTGCATCTCGTGTCTTCGGGCCGCAATCTGCAGCCAGGTGTCCACAACCTCGCCGGTCAGGGAAATGGCCGCACTGCGTACATCTTCATGGGCCGCCCGGGCGCTGTATTGATCAGCTGTGTATCCGGACCTGACTTTGCCCCATAGATCCAGCTCGTAGGAGGCTGCCAGATCCAAGGACGAGGATTTGCTGTCCGTGACCATATCGCTGTCCCGGTAGGTACGGGTGCGGCTACCCTCCAGGCTTGTATCCAGAGAGGGGAAGAGCCTGGCCCTGGTCTGGACGGCCGTGGCCCTGGCTTG
>JBNJII010000037.1:0-28595 GCA_051749205.1 Thermodesulfobacteriota bacterium
AGTTCTGTGCACAAAAGACGGGATCAAGCCCTTATTTGTCTCCGGCGGGCACAAGGTCGGTCTGCAGATGAGCATAGAAATGGTCCTGCATCTGACCGGAAAATACAAGTTGCCGGAAACCACCAGGGCTGCTCACGCCTTGAGTAAGAACTTGTACCGTGCCTTATAAGTTCTGTCTCATGTGGTGGCAATGTTGAAACGCAGTACCAGGTACGGGCATGATATTTCCCATTTGTGGAGAGGATACCCAAAGGAGGGGGGTATGGAGCTGACCCAAGCCATGAAATCCCGTATGAGCATCAGAAAGTTCAAGCCCGATCCTGTGCCCAGGGAGCAGGTGGCCAGTATTCTCGATCTGGCCTGCAGGGCTCCTTCAGCCATGAATACCCAGCCTTGGGAGTTTGTGGTCCTCGCCGGAGAGGTATTGGATCGAGTCAAAGAGGAGAATGTCCGCCTGGTCCGGGAAAACGCCCCAAGCAAGCCGGACCACGCCGCTGCCGGATGGCCCAGGGACAGTGTCTTCCGGCAACGGCAGGTGGAGCTGGCTAAGGAGCTGTTTCATCTGATGGGCATCGGCCGGGAGGATACACAAAAACGGCAGGCATGGACCGAACGTGGATTTCGATTCTTTGACGCTCCGGTGGCCATAATCATCTGTGTGGACGCCATGCTCTCGGAGACGGGCCCGCTTTTGGACATCGGGGCGGTAATGCAAAATATCTGCCTTGCAGCTGTGGACTTCGGTCTGGGCACCTGCATCGAAGATCAAGGGGTGATGTATCCAGACATGCTGCGGCAGCAGGCCGGGATAGGCCAGGATAAGCGGATCGTGATTTCCATCGCCCTGGGCTATCCGGACTGGGATTTCCCGGCCAATCGTTTGGTCACCTCCCGGGCGGATGTGGATCAGTGTACCACGTGGCTGGGGTGTTGAGCTGTCCCATCTCGTATAAAACAAGACCCTTCAAAATGTGAAGCGAATCTGAAGAAAGGTCTTTATGCCTTGTGGACGGTTTTCAGCATCGGTTTCAAAATGCGACTTGAGCCCCAGAAACATTCCCTTATGGACCCAACTGATACCCGGTCCTATGGCAAACACCTGCTCTTTGGAATGGGGGATATCTCTTCCCTCGAACTCATCATTGGATAACTGTTCAAGGTAGTAGCCCACGAGGGCAACCCGAAATTGGGGGTCGATAGCAGGCAGGGCCTTACTTATGGAATAGTTGAAATGATACAGAGGCCCGGCCTGCAAGTCTCCTCGGACACCTTGATGCATGTAGTCATTGTTTTCAAAGTTATAGGAAAAGAATTGGCGTGTACTGACAGCAAAATCATTGGGCATTTGCAGGGTCAGGGACAGAAAGGGGTTTAGGGTTATGTAGTTTGCGGAGGGATTTAAGTCCTTGTCCGAGTCATAGTTTCCAATGGGCAGATAGGTATCCAATTCAAAGAACCAGTGCAAATTATAGGCATCGCCCAAGGGTATTGCGCTGCCTATAAACGGACCTATTGCCAGATCACCGAGGATGTTATGGTTTTCCTGCAGGCCGATGCTGGAATCCATGTTTATGTTCTGAAGGGGAAGCATTGCTGACAGCCCGATGCGCACATCCTTGGGTAAATCGAGGTTGGGGCTGTAGATGAGCTGGGGAGTGTAGACCATGACATCGAGCTCATTATCACCAGGCAGGTTATTGCCTTTCCCGTCTTTGAGATCGTCAGAACTGTAGTAGGCCATATAGTTCAACATGTGCAGTCCGGGCGGAGCCATGACCGCACCCATGATATTCGTGCACCCAATATCGAGGTTTGGGTTTTGATTATAGGCCCATGTCTGGGAGGCAGATACACACAGCAGGCAACATGCCAAAAACACCATACATCCGGATGTGATCTTCATAAGCTCTCCTTGTGATTTGAGATGGTTATAATTGACTGGCAGTTCAGAGCTTTTGGCCGAAAACTGCTGAATGCAGGCCACAAAAAATCCCCAAGCTGATTATTCGTGGATCAGCTTGGGGATTTGCCTTTTCCTCCAAGTCTTGCGCGTGTTGCTCTTGGCAGGTCTTCTGACTCGCGGATCGTCCTACTCACCGCTCCTTCCCATAGCGTTTTGCCGAGCCGGTTTACGCTCCAGTGGATGCATGCGGTTTTCGTCCCCACTCACAGCGGCGGGTCCGTGCCGGATTTGCACCGGTTTGTCTATTAAGCCCAGTGGGCACCAAAGCAATATGTAGTGATGCATTTGTTTTATAGATCATGCATACACTGATATGTTTGGTACACATTGCTCATTGCATTGTCAATGGAAAGACGATGCCCAGGAAGGGAAGAGCTGCCCAGTGCCTTGACACATATCACATATCGCAAAAAAGGAACCCTTTCCTGGCCCCTCCCTGCCGCCTGAAAGACAGGCGGAGAGGGTGGAGAATCAGAGGAGGAAAGGCTTCGTGCCGATACTGGACAATGCACTTATGACTCGACACTAGCGCCAGGTGATCTTGAGTTCTTCCCGAGGTGGAATGCGGCGGTAAGCAACTTTGGGGTATCCGAGCATGAGAGCGGCATACACCCTGTGCCCTTCGGGAAGCTGGAGAAAATCGTAGATGGATTGGTGGTCATTGGCTGCGCTCATGAAGAATCCAGCCCAACAGGCCCCGAGGCCAAAGGCTGGAGCTGCGGCTTCAATGGTGGCCACGGCTATGGAGCTGTCTTCCACCGGCTTGATCCCGGAGCTGGAGGCATGGGCGATAAGGAGACAGGGAGCCCCGCGGTGGATTATGTCTTGGCCCTGATCAAAGGCCTTAACAATCTCCGGCTGGATCTGCTTTGAGCGCATCCAATCAACAACCATGGCCGAAAGGCCGGCCACATCCTGTGCATTCTGCAGAACGATCCAGTGAACGGGCTGAGCATTTTTGGCAGTTGGAGCCCATCTGGAGATATGGAGCAGGTCTTCGAGGGTTGATCGTTGGACTGGTTCAGTTTTGTAGCTCCGGATGGAACGCCGACTGCGGAAAAGCTGCATGACTTGTTCCCTGGATACAAAATGCTCCCCCTGGACCGGGTCGCAGTCCTCTGAACCTTTGCCGTTGACATGAATGGCTGCCCCGGGACAAATGGCAATGCAGTGCCCGCAGTCTATGCAGCCAGCCTCGGCTCCAGGAACCACAGTGGGCACGCCGTCCTGACCAAGGGCAAAAATGCCGAAGGGACACTCCTGGACACACAGGCCATCCTGCAGACACTTTTCCGGGTCGATGGCAATCCTGTTCATTTCACTTTCCTCCGATGTGTATGTATGTTTTCTTTGCATCGGCTCGATGCAGGCCGCTTGCTAGCTTCAGGGGATAGGGAAAAAGAGGCCTTGTCAAGCCAAGGCTCATGCTTTGGAGTCGTTCCCGGGCCTGGCCGGTGCATCCTGTGGCCGGTGCATCCTGTGTGACTGGCCCCCGGAGACAGCCCATTGTCTCCAGGGGTTGGCGTGTATGGCTGAGCTGTGATGTGTTCTTGAGTTTACATGCATGAAAATGAGCTCTCTCATCATGAGCCTCCCGCTGAGGCCCAAGACGATGGAGAATCGCTGCGTAAAGAGACCAGAACTCCCCAACAATGGGACCGTGGATTTTTGCATTGGTCAGGAGCTGACCTGAAGGTATGAAGAGATGTTCATGATGTTTGGGTACCGAATCTGTGCGATCCTGTGGGTCATTGTTTTTGTGCTTTTTTTGCCCGTTGAGATCCTTTCAGCTGATCATGACCAGCAATCGAACCTGCAAAGGGCTTTGCGTGACAACTTACAAAACGTATCAGACAACAACAGGTTCAGTATTGCTATACTCAACAACTTTCCTCCTTTTTCCTTTGAGGTCAAAGGAAGGGTGATGGGGTTTACCGTTGACTATATACAATTGCTGGAGAAGAAAACCGGGATCAGATTTCAAATAGAGGACGGGACGTGGAAAGAAAATTTGCGCCGCTTTCAAAACGGTCATGTGGATATGATTACGGCCATGTCCTATACCGAGGATCGAACTGCTTTTACCAGGTTTACTGATCCGTATTATATCATACCTACTGTGGTTTATACACGTGAAGGGAGTTTTGCCTATAGCGGGGTTCAGGATCTGTTTGGTCGTAAGGTGGGTATAGAAAGCGGAGTGTTTTATAAACAATATCTTCAAAAATATCCGCAGGTAAAGATAAAAGAAATTGAGGATACGAACGATCTCATGCGTCAGCTGTCTTTTGGCCAGATCGATGCGGTCATCACCAACATAAATATTGGCAACTATATGCTCAAAAAGCATGTGCTGGACAATGTCAAGCTAGCCGGACGCATCGACATACCCAGCATTCAGGACGAGGACTTGCGCATTGGCGTGCGCAGGGAACTCGGCGCCTTGCATTCCTTGGTTCAGGACGGGATAAATCAGGTATCTCCCAGGGAGTACAAGGCCTTGCAGGACAGATGGGTTGGCTTTTCACCCAGCGATATGCTCCAAGGCAATATGCTTCCAGCCGAACTTGCTTTGCTCAACACCTACAAGCAAGAGCACGGCGGCTTGCGGCTGGGGTCAAATGGAAAATGGTATCCTGTTGATTTTCTCGATTCTCAGCAAGAGCATCAAGGCATTGCCGCCGACATTTTCTCTTTGGTCCGAGAAAAGCAAAACATTCCCTTTGTTCTCAAGACCGAAGGGAGCTTTCAAGATTCCCTTGCCGCAGTTCAAAGTGGCCGGATCGACGTCCTTCCGGCCGTAGTTCCCAATACTTCTCTGCGCAAAGAGTTGGCATTTACCAAACCTTACCTGTCCCTGCCTTTGGTCATCGCAACCCGGAACAAGGAGATATTTATCAATGATCTCCAAGATATACCAAAGAATCAGGTAAGCTATGTTCGACGGCACGCTCTGAAGTCCATTTTGGCCGCTAAGTATTCCCATTTGACTTTTCAAAAGGTGGGATCAGCCAAGGATGGTTTGCAGAGGGTGCAAGAGGGGCAAGATTTTGCTTTTATCGGGACCCTGCCGGCTGTGACCTATGCGATCCAAAAGCACAGTCTGTATAATATCAAGATATCCGGAACACTGGATGAAAAGCTGCCTGTTGCAGCAGCCGTGGACAAGGATAATAAGAGGCTGCTGCACATCCTCCAAAAAGGTTTGAACTCGGTGTCTCTCCAGGAACGCGAAGATGCTGTTGACAACTGGATATCGATCAGGCTTGAAGAAAAAGTCGACTACACACTTATATGGTCTGTGGGTGTCGGCGCGGTGTTCATTCTGGCAGTGAGCATTATCTGGATCCGGAAAGTGCAGGCGTACAATGCACAAATATCAAAATCAAACAGACTGTTGGAGGACAAGAACCGCGAGCTGCACAAACTGTCCATTACCGACAAGCTTACAGGGTTGTACAATCGGGCCAAAATGGAGTCGGAGCTGGAACACGAGGGCAAGCGCTTCAAGCGTTTTGGGGTGCCGTTCTCAGTTATTGTCTTGGATGTGGACTGGTTCAAGACAATCAACGATTCGTATGGACATGGGGCCGGAGACAGGGTTCTGCACTCAATAGCTCAACGCATCGCACAACAGGGCAGGGAGGTGGATATTGCCGGTCGGTGGGGAGGTGAAGAGTTTCTGATCATCTGTCCGGGAACAGATGTGCACGGAGCATACATACTCGCCGAGAATATCCGGGAGGCCATTGGGACCCACGACTTTGGTATACACAAAGTGACCATCAGTGCCGGGGTAGCCATGAGTACAGATAAGGACCAGGGAGTTGAGCAGGTAGTGGCCACAGCGGACAGACGACTCTACAGGGCCAAGGAGGACAAAAACGCGGTGGTAGCAAGCGGCTCGTATGAAACTAGATCATAACCCATAGCCTGAGCGCGAGCGCAGCGAAGCAATCTCCCAGAATATATGACAGAGTTTCATTCTTGATTAAACTGGGCCTCAGCGGTCAGCGGCGAGGCTGACAATGAGTATCTTCAAGTTTTTTTAGCCTCTATTTATTCCGGCCTTGCTTCAACGCCCTGGCTGCAAAACGTTGAATATTGACACTGAGACCGGGGGTGTCCATTATATTGATCAATGCAGGATGATAACCGGCGGACAAAAAAGATGATATATGGATTAGTTAATCAAAAATACGCAGCATAAGGAGATAAGATAATGGATGTGCATACTTCCGAGTACTCATTTGAAACCGGTGTATATAGACCACCCAGCGAGGGAGGAAGCAATTCGCTTCTTTTGCGTTTTACCCGCAATTGCCCCTGGAACAAGTGCGCTTTCTGCGCCATGTACAAGACTGAGAAGTTCGAGCTGCGTTCGGTGGAGGACATACAAGCCGATATCGACGCTATGGCCAAGATCTGCGATGAGATCAAAGAGATCAGCCAGGGGCAGGGAAATGCAGGAATCAGCAGAGCTGCAATCGTGGAGTTTTTGAGCCGACATCCGGAATTGGAGGACCATCAAGGCTTTTCCATGCTCCTGTCCTGGCTTCTTTCCGGCGGAGAGACGGCTTTTCTCCAGGATGCCAACACCCTGGTCATGAAGACCCCGAAGCTCGTTCAAGCCCTGCAGTACCTGCGGCAAAAGTTTCCCTCCATCAAGCGGGTGACTACCTATGCCCGTTCCGGAACTCTTGCCCGCAAGACGCCGGAGGAGTTACAGTCCCTTCGAAAAGCAGGATTGGATCGGCTGCATATCGGCTTGGAGTCAGGCGATGACGAGCTGTTGAAGCGGATTCGAAAAGGGGCGGATTCCGAGGTGCATATTCAAGGCGGCCGCAAGGCGGTGGAGGCCGGGTTCCAGGTTTCCGAGTACTGGATGCCGGGGTTGGGCGGCCAAGACCGCTGGGAGAGCCATGCTCGAGAGACCGCCCGAGTCTTAAATGCGATCAATCCACACTACATTCGGTCCAGACCGTTTCGCCCCTTGCCGGGAACGCCCATGTACGAAGAGTATCAGCAGGGCTCCCTGCGGCTTTTGACTCCGGCTGAGCAGTTGCGGGAGCTGCAGCTGACTGTTCAAAACCTTGAGGTCACCTCCAGGGTCTGCTTCGACCATATGGCCAATTACTGGCGGGGCCGCAGCAGAGGCTTGCTCTTCTCCCACGACTATGAGGGCTACAAGTTTCCGGAGCAGAAGGCGCATGTTTTGGCCCTCATTGACGATGGTCTGCAGTATGGACAAAAAGAACCCAGCTTCTTGCAGCTCTAAAGGGTACTTCTATGATGTTCAGAGGCTTATGTTGGCGTCTGCTGCTGATGCTTGTGCTTATAGGTCTGGTCTGGTCTGGCCGCATTTCTGCGGCCGGAGATGAGCATGTTTCTTCCAGGGAGTCTGCTCAAATCCATGCCTTTATGTATCACCATATCGGTATGGAAGAAAAGTACCCTTCCACAAGTGTATCTATAGAGCAGTTCGAAAAGCATCTTGCCTATCTGCAAGAGCAGGAGTACACGGTGCTCACCCTCGGGGAGGCCCTGAAACGTCTTTATTCTGGAAATAATGTTCCGGAAAGAATTGCTGTTATTACTATGGACGACGGATACCGTTCGATATGGAACAATGCTCTTTCACTTCTGGAAGAGTATGACTTTCCGGCGACTATTTTTGTTGCAACTGAGTATGTGGGCGGCGAGAACTTTCTTACCTGGGAACAGATCTCAAAGCTTGAGGAAAAAGGCTTTGAGATTGGAAATCACTCCCATTCCCACAGCTATTTTGTGAACAAGCCTGCCGGAAAGATCGGGGATGTCTTTGCAGCCGATCTCAAGCAATCCCATGAGCTGTTTCGACGTCATTTGGGTGGCCTGCCCCGAGTGTATGCCTACCCTTTTGGCGAGTATTGTCCGGAAATGATGAAGATACTCAAAAAGCACGGTTATGTGGCTGCGGCAGCTCAGAGGTCCGGGGTCATCTGCGGTGAAAGCAATCGCTATGCACTGCCGCGCTTTCCCATGAATCTTCATTACGCGGATATGGAAGGGTTTGGAGAAAAAATCGGCATGCACGCCATGCAGGTGGTGGAGGTTGATCCCAAAACTCCGGTGGTCACCGACAATAATCCGCCAACCCTGAGGCTGCGTATTAATAACAGCCAGCTTTACCCCGGGGGGCTGCAGTGCTTTGTGAACGGGCAAAAAAACTGCCGAGTCACCAAGGAGCAAGAAGAAAACGGCCTGCTCAAGGTCACGGTACGTTCGACGAGCCAGCTTTCTGCAAGGCGCAGCCTGTATACGCTCACAGGTCCGTCACATGACGGTTCCACATGGTTTTGGTTCTCGTATCCATGGGTGATTCCTGAACAGGAAGATCACCTGTATTAGTCATGCAGGGTGCACAAAGCAAAAAACGTGTTCAAGTTGTTGGTAAGATGTATGCGTGGCTTAATCTGCCAGCCAGGTCTGTACCTGATGGGGATGCTGATGCATCCAGGTGACGGCGCTGCTGTAAGGATCGCCGCTTCTTTGAATCATGTCCATGACTTGGTGGATATCCTCCGGGCTCCATTGAAAGTTATCCAAAAAACGAAACACTCTCGGAGCATCTTTTTGAAGTCCCTTTCTGACCACGGTGTGGATAGACTCCGAGCCTCCGTAAACATTTTTTGGGTCTTGGAGATATTTGAGGTCCCACCTGGCAAATTTCCAATGCGGGGTCCATCCAGTGACCACCACCCATTCCCGATTCTTGATTTTTTGGCCCAAAGTCTTGGTCATGGACTGGCCACTTCCTGAAATCAGCTCCATGTCCTGCATGTGGTAGGATGTGCTGGCCTTGTGGGTTAAGCGCATGATGCCCGCACTGTCATCAATGCCGATTATCCGGTTGCTAAATTGTGCCGCGTGATCCTTGAGTTGGGCCATAGAGTCTATTGGTACGTAGTCGGGAACCACAAGGCCAACCTGGGTCCCTTTCAGGTTCGGGCCCAGGTCAAGGACATTGTACCCTGCTTTTGCATACAGATGCTGATGGAGGCTGGGGAGCCAGGCGCAGACAAATCCGTCGATATCCTTGCTGGCTGTTGAAAGCCAGAGGGCCTCTGCCCCCATGGGTATCAGCTTGCACCTATAATCCAGCTTTTCTTGGAGCACAGCCTTAACCACATTGGATGCGGCTGTCGCGCAGGACCATTTTGCATAGGCTATCCGAATGGTTTCCTTCTCTGCAGCGGCGTTCCCGGCAAAGCACACCAGCATGAGCAATCCGGCACAAATATTGGTGCATAATAATGATACAGGCCTCTTCATCTTTGTATGCCTCCCGTGCTGTATGCGCTTTGTCCTGCAAATTTTGCCGCTATTTCCAAAGATGCTTCTGATGCGCATGGGGACCTCGCTCTGATCAGGATACAGCGTCTGATTCATGAATGCCCATGAACTTTTTATTGCCCCGGATCATCTGCCGCACAGTCTCCACGTATTGCTTGCCCATACCTGAGTATTTTTCCAGGCCCCCGGCCATGAGATGCGCATTAGGTTCTTGGCCTGCCAGGCGCATTTGGTATCGCTCTTGCCTGAGCTTTTTATAGGCGGGATGAGAGTTGAGGTTTTGGATATAGTCCCGGACCGAATGCGCTACATCGTCAAAGGTCTGGACCTCATAGCTGGCCCCCTGAGGACGTCTTCGGGGAACAATTCCGCATCCTTTGTTGAAACACCACTGGCCAAAGAGATTGTTTCCTTTGCGGGCAAAGTAGGAAGTACCCCATCCCGATTCCTTGGCCGCCTGTATCAAGGCCAAAGATACCGGAATCTTGTCTATATGGATGAGCAGGTCTTTGAAAAATTCCTTACCGTCTGCATACTTGGCATTGACCCGGTATGTATGGGCAAGGGAGTTGAGCTTTTCGATGTCCTGGTCAGGCAGGTCGTGACCCTGCTTGAAGAGCTGCCATTGTTTGAGCACATAGGCCCGTTCTTGGAGGACCTTTTGGTTCTCCGCCCGGACAATGGGGCGCAAAAAGTCAAAAAATGCTTTCTTTTTCTCCTGGATATTTGAATACTTGGAAAAGTCCGGCAGTTTAGTCTGTATCTCTTCGGGGACAGGGGGCTTGTCCGCTGTGCTTGTAGAAGATTGGCCGGTACTTGTGTCAGGGGATGCTTGGCTCAGCCTTTCTTCTTGGTTCCCTTGAGAACCAGGGAGTTCTATGTGTCCGATGAGTTTTTCCTGTTGGCCCTCTGCAAAGCTGTCTTCTTGGCGACATGCTTGCAAAGTCATTGTAGCGGCCAAAAAAAATAATAAAATAAGTATCATCGGGCAACTACATCTTGGGGTCATGAATTCTCCCGGGTTGAGTTCATGGTTCCTGGTGGGCAATACATTGACGTATGAACTCCTACCAGGTCTTCTTTCAGTCTCATGTTGCCAAAAATCAAGACACGCTGTGTAAGACGCAGTACTGTAAAATGCCTCGCCGAAAAAGAGCATGCTGCCGAGCACGTATTGTCAGGCCAGAAATGGACTCAGGACCCGGACCGATTTTTCGGCACCGAGAAGATCGTTTGAATTTGGCGCATGCGAGAAGCTCACACATGGTAGAACATGATTTATTGATCAGCAACCTGAGGCATATTCCTTGATGAAACAGGCGGTTTTAAGCTATGCTGCCACTATGAGCTACCACACAGGACCTGAGGAATTGACCTTTGTCTGGCAGGACACTATCCATCGCATTTTGAAGTCCGAGTGGGAGAAGCTGACCCAAGAGCTGTCCACTCCCTTTTTGGATTGGGACTGGCTCTCCTTGTTAGAGGAGTCCGGGTCGGTCACCCCGGAGGCAGGTTGGCATCCGCAGTATTTGACGGTGTACAGAGCCGGCCGATTCGTGGCTGCGGCTGCATTATTCATCAAGACCCACAGCCAGGGGGAGTTCGTCTTTGATCAGGCCTGGGCCCAGTTGGCGGAACGGATGGGGATGGCCTATTATCCCAAGATAGTAGGCATGAGCCCTTTTACCCCCATCGGGGCTTTTCGCTTTCTGCTGGCCCAGGATGAGGATCACACCGTCTTGGTGACCAGTATGCAGGCGGAGATAGAACGTTTCAGCACAGAGAATCGACTATCCAGCTGCCATTACCAGTTCCTGGAACCCGGATGGGGGGAGGACCTTCAGAAAGCCGGCTTGACACCCTGGATCCATCCAGGCTTTGAGTGGGTAAACCCTGGATATGAGAGCTTCCAGGATTTTTTGGCCGGATTTAAATCCACCAGGCGCAAGAACATCAAAAAGGAACGCAATCGCCTGCTTGAAAAGGGTATCTGGTTTGAATTCCTGAATAAAGATGCAATTCAGGAAAGGCATTTGGCATGGATGTACAGCTATTATGTGCACACCAATCAACGATATTTCCCGTGGAGCTGCAAGTATTTAACGAGAGCCTTTTTTCAGGGGTTGGCCCAGAACCTTACAGACAATCTGTTGCTGGTGGCCGCCTATGAGCAGGGCGCAAGACAGCCGGTGGGGATGGCTATGCTGGTCGTGAAGGGTGACCGGCTTTTCGGCAGGTATTGGGGAGGACAGGAGGGAATTCCCTTCTTACATTTCAACCTCTGTTACTATCAGCCCATCCAATGGGCTATCCACAATGGTATGAAGCGCTTCGATCCAGGCATGGGAGGTGAACATAAGCTGTATCGGGGTTTTCGGTTGGTGCCCAATTACAGTCTGCACAAGGCCTATGCCCCGGCTTTGCAGAAAGTCATGGACATATCCCTGCAGGAGCTCAACGCATTTCACCAACAGCGCATGCAGGAACTCAACAGGGCCAGCCCGTTTTTATAGTTAACTCCACAATGCCCGGGGTGTTTTTTTAGCAAATCAGGACCTTTGCCCTTATCAGGCAAAGGTCCTGAAAGCTTTTTTACTTAGTACATCATGCCGCTTACGTAGACACCAGCCCCCACAAAAAGGTCGGTTTCCGGAACCCGATAGATATAGGTGATCTTTTTTTGAGGGGTGCTTTTCCCGGGCTTAGGCCACATGTACTCCACCCATCCTTCACCTTTGCTGCGGGCCAGATTGACGAAATGCACGAAAAGGGGTTTGTCTGTAGGATCGGTCATCAGAAGGACATGCTCCCTTTTGGTCAGTTCAGGTTTAAACGGATGGGCCAGCATTTTTCCGTCCAGATTCATGAGAAAGACGTAGGAGTCCTTCCAGACAAAGGGGCCTTTCTGGTCGCTAAATTTCTCAATGGCCGTTTCCACTCCCTTGGAGTTTATCAAGGCGGCTGCATCCCGGCATTTAACCACACATTCTTCCTTGGTGGCCGAGTCGTTGGCCATGGCCGGAACACTGAGACACAAAACCAGGATAACGGTTGCCAGAGTCAATGAGCGGATCATGATGTCACCTCCTGGGGGAAAAGGTCCGGCAAATATGCATGCGGCCTTTTCATAAAAGATGGAACTCCTCCGAGCGGACCTTATATGACGATATATTGTATATTGCCATAATCTCCAGGCTGAGTCCATACCGTTTTTAGCTGATCCAGGGTTTGCCTACCGGGAGCACGTCACGGCCGAAGACTTGGGCATAAATGGCATGGGCCATCATGTACAGGGCGGAGGCAGCGCAGGCCATAAGCTCGTATCCGGCGATCACGGTAAAGGAGGGATAGCCGAAATGAGCGATGTCCAAGAGGATGAAGCCGATGAGAAGAAGGGTGAAGGTGATGGCCATGGCAGAGTGGATGCGCATGGCCGGAATCCACATGATGAAGGTGTATAAGGTCCAGCTGATGAGAAACCACCCCACATCCGTGGTGCCGGAGTGATAAATATTGAAGTGGTTGAGCATGAAAATAACGCCCAGGGCAATCCAAAAGGCTCCGTAGGAGCAAAAGGCACTGAAGCCGAAGTTGTTGCCCACATGGAATTCAAAGTAGCCGGCAATCAGCTGGGCCATTCCTCCAAAGACAAAGGCCATGGCAATGACGGGTCCGACATCGCACCAGCCGACATTGTGGAACTGAAGAAGCATGGTGGTGATGCCAAATCCTGCCAGTCCGACAACTGCTGGGTTGCCTTGCGGTGCTCCTGATTGGGTCATGTGTGTCCTCCTTAAGGTGATGGAAGTGCAATACATTTTCAACGTCGGAAGAAGTGCTCGCAAGTTTTGTTCCAGAGCTGGCTGTAGAAAAAAATCAAAATTATGAGTATGTTGAGGATGCAAGGGATGCAGGGCAGTTGCTGGCTGGGACATGTATGTCTCAAGTGCAAGGCAAGACCTGCGGAAGGCGCGATGTTTCGGGGAGTAAGGTCTGTGAGACTTGAGTGCCCCGAAATGAGGTTTTATGGGCTCGGTGGTTTTGGGGAGCACCTAGGGCCATGGAAAAGACTGGACGGATGTGCTACGAAGGTGGCATGTTCAGAGTGAAAAGGCTGTTTTTTTCCGACCGGAACATCGAACAGGAGCGCGGATATGCATGGTATTCTCATACGCTGGTTGGCTTTGACTCTGGCCATTCTCTTATGCGCCTATCTTATTGACGGCATTCATCTGAGCGGTTTTTTCTCCGCCATTGGGGCGGCGGCCTTTTTAGGTATTCTCAATGCCTTGTTTCGGCCCTTGCTGATTTTGGTTACTTTGCCCATAAACATCCTTACCTTGGGGCTGTTTACTTTTGTGATCAATGCGATTTTGCTGCTCATGGTCTCCGGGGTGGTTTCCGGTCTGCAGATCCAGGGATTCTGGTCAGCCCTGGGCGGAGCTCTGATTATATCGGTGATCAGCTGGCTTTTGAGCTCCTTTGTCAGTGATAAGGGCAGGTTGGAGTATATTGAACTCAAGAAGCGGGGCGACAGGTGGGAATGAGCATAGAGCCCATAGAGTCCGGATCGTGGTGACCGCAGACAACGAACCGGAAAAACGTATAAGACCTTAGGTTTATAAATCTTTACTCACGTCCACAGGCAGCCCGTTTTTTTTCTGCAACACGTGTCTGTATTTGATCAGATCGACATTCCCGGCAAAAGGGGATGCGTTCAGTTTCTGATATCCAAAGTACATATAGTCATCCAGCCGGTTGTATATGTCCGGATGGGCCTCGGCGTAAATGCTCCCGGCTACCACCCCGAGCTTGACCGGTTCATAAATCAGCTGGACCTGATCTCCGTGCTTTGCCCGCTCGAACAGGGGCTTTATATGTTCCGGGTAGAGGCGGATGCAGCCATTGGTGGCCAGGCGGCCCACAGACCAGGGATTGTTGGTGCCATGGAGCCCGTAGCTGGAGTTGCCCAGGCCGATCCAGTATTCTCCCAGGGGATTTTGGGGACCAGGGGCCATGACCTGCAAGCCGTTGTATTTAGCCTGCAAAGACTTGGGCAGATACCAGTGCGGATTGGTGCGTTTTTCTCCCACTGAGAATTTCCCTACAGGGGATGGGTGGTCTGTGCTTCCGATGCCCACAGGGTAGGTCTGCACCAATGTCGAACCTTGGTTCTTAAGGTAACGATACAGCCTGAGCTCCGGGAGATTGATGACTATGTCTGCCTGAGCTCTGTTGGGCAGTACCCATTGCCTGGGAATGGTGATTTTTCTACCGGCCGGCGGGAGCCAGGGGTCCATGTCCGGGTAAAGGTTGTGCAGCTCCAGGTACCCGAGGCCGAAATGACGGGCAATATCCAAGAGGGTATCCCCGTCTTGGATGGTATGGTTTAAAAGCTTGCCCACAACGGTTCTGGCCTGTGGCTCCGGGGAGTGCCTGGGGTCAGGGGAGGGCAGCTGATAGGAATAGGCCGGGCCGGCGGCCAGGGCTGGAGAGGCAAGCATGCAGCTCAGGGCCACAACAAACAGGGCAGGCACATATCTTTGAAGCCCCGGAATGTTGATATTCGGGAAGGCAGACAGGAAATTCATCATTTGAGGGCACAAAATAAGGGGTCTGGTAAAACATTGAAGACCAGACCCCTTCATTTTTTTGCTGGCTTTAAATGGTCATCATTGCAGAAAACAGCTAGCTGTCCAGACGGATCTGGAGAGAACCCTGGTCTTACTTGCTGGTAACTTTATCGAAGATCTTTTCACTCTTTTCAGCCATGCGCTCAGCCTTGTCAGCCGACTGCTGGGCATCCTGTGCTGCCTTATCCGCCATCTCTGCATTCTCTGCGGCATCCATGCTGTACTCTTCGGCCTTCTGGGCATCGACTTGCGCCGCTTCAGCCTTTTCCAGGGCCTGATTGGAGGTTGCTTCGATGTTTTGAATTTTCTGTTCCAGGTTTTTCATTTGGGACTTGCTGGCACAGCCAGTCAGGAACAACCCAGCCAGGAGTACGCAAAATACCAACCCCAACCACTTGTTTTGAAATACCTTCTTCATCCTACACCTCCTTGATGCTGCTGTCGGTTCATACCAAGGCTGTCCCGGAATTCTAAGGAAAGCCCACGATCTATAAGGGCACATGCGGTGCCAAAATCGTATTTATTTTTAATAATTTAAAGGGCAAGAGATTGCTTGTCAAGTGTTATCTCCAAAGCTGGCCACATCTTTTTCCAGGGCTCTAGCTCTGTTTGAGCTTGCGGTACAGGGTGGATTGGTCCACTCCGAGTTGGCGAGCGGCTGATTTGAGGTCTCCATGCTTTTCAATGGATCTATTGATAAATTTGACTTCAAAATCTTTAACCGCCTTTTTGAGGGTGGTCTGGGAGGAGAGCAAGGTGTGCATGGGGTCCGCATCGCTGTTGATGGGGATGTCCTCCCGCCCGATTTCCTGGTTGGTGTGCACAACCACGAAGCGTTCAATCATATGGCGCAGCTCTCGGACATTTCCAGGCCAGGCATAGGTGTACAGGGTGTCAATTGCCCCCCGGGTAAAGAAGACGGTTTTGTTGTATTTTTGGGTAAATTTTTGAACAAAGTAATGGATCAAGGGGATGATATCTTCTTTGCGTTCCCGAAGTGGAGGGACCTGAATAGGGATGATGTTCATCCGGTAATACAGGTCTTCCCGGAACTCACCGTTCTTGACCATGGCCTCCAGGTCCCGGTTGGTAATAAAGACAAAGCGTACATCAATCTTGCGGCTCTTGATCCCGCCCACTCTTGTTATTTCAGAGTCCTGCAAAACGGCCAGGAGCTTGGATTGGACTTTGAAAGAGAGCTCCCCGATTTCATCCAGGACCAGGGTGCCTCCTTCGGCCAGTTCCAAAAGACCGGGCTTGCCTTTGGGGTTGGCATTGGTGAATGCGCCCCGTTCATACCCAAAAAGCTCGGCCTCTAAAAGATTGTCCGGGATCGCACCGCAGTTGATTTTTAAAAAAGGTCCTTGGGAACAGTATTGATTATGGGTGTGAAAAAGCTTGGCCACGACCTCTTTGCCGGCTCCGGTCTCTCCTGTGATTAAGATCGGCGTCTTCACGTCCCCGATCTGTATAGCCATCCTGGCCATGTTCTTCATAGGCTTGGACTTGGCGATGAGGTCCTCTTCCTGCAGCAGCTGTTGCTGCAGGGTCTCCAGCTTTTTTTGATACTTTCTGCTTTGCTCCTGGGCGTTCTCCAGCTCCTTGGACAAGGTCTGGATGTCGGTGAGGTCGCGCACAGTGGTGACCACCATCTCCACGTTTCCCTGCTCGTCAAAGACCGGGTTGCCGGAAACCAGGACTTCCCGGTTGGTCATGGTTGTGGCTTTCAAGGAAAGAGGCTTTTTTTCCTTGATGATCACAGGGGTGGCGAACTTGGAGACATAGCCCTGCTTTTCCAGGTCGGCAGTGTTTTTGCCCAGGACATCTTCGGGTTTGAGCCCGGTGATCTTCTCCCAGGACTTGTTCACCCGCAGGGTCACACCTTGGCCATCAGCGATGTACAGGCCATCATAGGTGGACTCAAAGATCATGTTCAGTTCTTTGATCAGATTCTTGTAGGAATCGAACTCAAAGGAGTTCTTTTCAAAATCCACATAGTTCTGGAATACGGAGATGATCCCTTCGATGTCCGCATCGCCCCACAGAGGCCAGCGGTGCACGTAGAGCACCTTGTCCCGATACTGTTTGCGTTTGCCGTACTGAACAACACCGTCTGCAAACAGCTGTTTGTACTCTTTCCAGGCCCCGGGATTTATGGCTGAAAACGGGGAGGCATGCAGGTTCTCTTTGGAGTAATCCAGGATTTTGCACGCTTCGTGGTTGCTGAGGACAATATCTCCCTGCGTGTTGACTACCAGGATGCCAAACTGGAAAGCATCCAAAAGATGTTGCCAGGAGATGGAAGTTTGTTCATTGAAGTGGATCATAATGTGTTCTCTGCAGGGCAAGGGTTTGAAAAACTGCAAAGCATATTTGCAGGAATGCAAAAGGGAGTCAATATCTCGGTATGAGCACCGATCTGCTCTCGACTGGGGAAGGAGGGCCTGGTCTCTTTGCATTTTTGCAGTGGCTTCAGAGGTCAAGGTTTTCAGGTTCACGAGATAACAGGTCCACGGTACTTGGCTGTACGCATCCCATCGAGAAGATATGAGAAAGCTGCATTCCTTCCTGGTTGCCGATTATCATCAATAAAAACAGATTGATAAGCAATCAGGTCGACTGTAGGTGGGAAAAGACAGCAAAGAGCTGGAAATAGGTGCAGGGTTTATGTTCTCCATGCTCAAGATACATGGCTCACAAATTGCTTGTGAGGAGGTGTGCGGCAGCATATACCAGAGTAGGTCTCAAAGTTTGCATATTGCTCAATAACTCTTGCTGCCGTATGGTAGATACCATATATTTGGAAGTTGGAAAGACTGTGCAAGCAGTTAATATTTTTGAACCATTTGGATTGAGCAGGGGGAGTCGATGGACTTTTCGTGGACAAAAGAACAGGAAATGCTTCGCAAGTCGGTACGTGAATTCGCCACTAAAAAGCTGGTGCCCAATCTGTCTGAATGGGACCAAGAACACTATTTTCCCTATGAAGAAGCCTTGAAACCCATGGGCGAGCTGGGTTTTTTCGGGACCGTCATCCCTGAGGAATACGGGGGCGAAGGGATGGGCTTTATGGCCTCCACCATTGTGACCGAGGAGATCGCCCGGGCGGCCAGCTCCCTGCGGGTGCAGGTGAACATGCAGGAGTTGGGCTGTGCGTACACCATTTACCGCTATGGCAGCGAGGAAGTGAAGAAAAAGTACATCCCCAAATTGGTGGAAGCCGAGTATGTGGGCGGCTTTGGGATCACCGAACCGGATGCCGGCTCAGATGTCATGGCTATGCAGGCCACGGCCGAGGACAAGGGCGACCACTGGGTATTAAACGGGAATAAGACCTGGATCTCCAATGCCCATGTGGCCGATGTGCTTATTTTCTACGCCTATACAGATCAGTCCAAGGGGTCCAAAGGCTTGTCCGCATTTGTCATTGAACCCAAAAATTTCAATGGAGTGAAGACCACCAAGCTGGACAAAATGGGCTCGCACTGCTCTCCCACCGGAGAAGTCTTTTTGGACAACACCAAAGTCCCCAAGGAGAATATCCTGGGAAAACCTGGAGACGGGGCCCGGATTGTTTTCAGTTCCCTGAATCAGACCAGGCTGTCCGCTGCAGCCGGCGGGGTGGGCCTGGCCCAGGCCTGTCTGGATGAGATCATCAAGTATTGTAAGCAACGCAAGCAGTTCGGCAAGCCCATCGGCGAATTCCAGATGAACCAGGAAATGATCGGCCAGCTCTCGGCGGAGATCGAAGCTGCCCGCCTGGTGGTGTACAAGGCGTCCTACACCAAGGATCAAGGCAAGTTGAATAACGGTCTGGACGTGGCCCAGGCCAAATACCTGGCCGGGGAAGTGGCCAACAAAGCAGCCAACTTCGCTATGCGTATCCTGGGGGCCTACGGGTATTCCACAGAGTATCCGGTGGAACGCTTGTTCCGGGATATGCCCACCTATTACATGGTGGAAGGATCGGCCAATATATGTAAGATGATTATCGCCCTGGATCAGTTGGGTGTGCGCAAAGCCAATCGGGACAAGTAACTTAGTTAACAGAAAGGAGCGCGTATGTCCGAAGAAATTCGATCGCCCTTGGCCGGAAAAGTCTGGACTATTTCAGTCAAGGAAGGGGAGAAAGTGGAGGAAGACGATGAGGTTTTGGTCCTGGAAGCCATGAAGATGGAAACTCCAGTCTATTCGTCTGCTGATGGTACGATCAAGGAGATCAAGGTCAAACAGGGAGATAGTGTTGAAGAAGATGATGTCTTGGTGGTCATTGAATAACCGGGTAGGCACAATTTCTGGAGGCGAGGTTTTCCTATATGCATAAGTATTTTAAGGAAATGGATCAATTGGGCAAGGCCTTGAAAGACAAGGTCAAGCAGCGCAGCGAAGAAAACGCCCAAGAGGTCAGGCAGGCGGAGCAGGAAATCGAGGCGGCCAAGAACAAGGTCAAAGAATTTGGGTTGCCCCAGGAGAAAATCAATTCCCGTGGTCAGCTGACCATTTGGCAGCGTTTGGAGGTCCTGATTGACGAAGGGACCTGGCAGCCTCTGCACATGCTCTACAACCCGGCAGACAACGACGACTGCACCACCAATGTGGTGGACGGCCTGGCCAAAATAAACGGGCGCTGGGCGGTGGTCATAGGTTTTGACAACAAGTATCTGGCCGGGGCCTGGGTCCCGGGGCAGGCTGAAAACGTATTTCGGGTCACCGATCTGGCCAAAAGACTCAATGTCCCTTTGATCTGGGTGGTTAATTGCAGCGGGGTCAAGCTCCCGGAACAGGAAAAGTTCTACGGCGGACGCCGGGGATCGGGAACCACCTTCTTTCGCCACGCAGAGCTGGAACAGATGGGGGTACCCATTCTGGCCGGGATCTATGGGACCAACCCAGCCGGTGGCGGCTATCAGGCCATAAGCCCTACCATCCTGTTTGCGCATCAGGACTGCAATATCGCTGTGGGAGGGGCGGGCATCGTCAGCGGCATGAGCCCCAAGGGGTATTTCGACGTGGATGCGGCTCAGGAACTCATTGATGTGGCCAAGCAGCATCGGGCCACCCCACCTGGGGGCGTGGATATACACCACGACGAGACCGGTTTCTTCCGGTTCGTGTTTGAACAGGAGGAAGATGTCTTAAAGGCCATGCGGGAGTATATGGCCAAGCTCCCGGCTTATGATCCCGAGTTTTTCCGGGTTGATGAGCCCAAGGAACCCAAGTTTCCCGCTGAAGACCTCCCCTATCTCCTGCCGGTGAATCCCAAGCGGACATATAGTTTTGAGGAAATTCTGGCCAGGCTGGTGGACGGCAGCGAACACCTGGAGTTCCGTCCGGATTATGGACCGGAGGTATATACCGGACTGGTCAAGATCGACGGCATGCCCTGCGGCTGCATCGGCAACCGGCAGGGTATCATGCCCAAGGGGTATCCGGAATATGCCGACTATCCGGGTATTGGGGGCAAACTCTACCGTCAGGGCCTGATCAAGATGAACGAGTTCGTCACCCTGTGCGGCCGTGATCGTCTGCCTATTGTCTGGTTTCAGGATACAAGTGGAATCGACGTGGGGAACATAGCGGAAAAGGCCGAGCTCTTGGGGCTGGGGCAAAGCCTTATCTACTCCATCCAGCAGACTGAAGTGCCCATGATGCTGGTCACCCTGCGCAAAGGATCGGCCGCCGCCCACTACATTATGGGCGGACCTACGGCCAACCGGCACAACGCCTTCACTCTGGGCACAGCTGCCACAGAAATCTACGTCATGCACGGAGAGACTGCGGCTGTGGCCACGTATACCCGAAGGTTGATCAAGGAGCAGGAGGCCGGGAAGTCATTGGAGCCTACTGTGGAGAAGATGAATGAATTGGTGAAGAAATATCACGACACCTCTCGGCCCATGTTTTGCGCCAAGACAGGCCTGATTGATGAAATCGCCGCTCTGCAGGATCTGCGGGGCTATATGCAGGCCTTTGCCGGGGCTGCGTACCAAAATCCCAAGTCGCTCTGCCCCCAGCACCACCTCATTACTCCTCGCATCGCCAAAGGGTGATGCCCTCTCGCCGGAGCACAGGAAAGGGGCTGCCAGACCCCTTTCCTGTATGTGATTGATTTCCAATCCTTCAATGTGAGTAGACTGTGAAGCACAACAGGCTGGGAGCAGGCCTGTAGGGAGAGAGCTATGTGGCAAGCGATTGAGGTCAGCTTTGCAGGGATCTGCGGGGTGATGTTCGGGATTTTTCTTTTGTATTGCACTGTCCGTCTTTCAGGATATGTGACGGAGAAAATTGAGAAACGAGGCAAGAGCGATGGATAACCTCTTTGAGCTTATAAATATGTCCGGCTTTTTGTACCTGACTCCCAAGATGCTGGTCATGTGGGGGATTGCCGGGATATTGTTCTATCTGGCTATTGCCAAGCAGTTCGAGCCCTTGCTTTTACTGCCCATTGGTTTTGGTATCCTGTTGGCCAATCTGCCCCTGACGGGGCTTATGGAGCCGGGGGAAGGGCTTATTTGGCGCTTTTATCACTACGGCATCCAGTGGGAAATCATCCCTCCGCTCATATTTCTGGGGGTAGGGGCGATGACCGACTTCGGGCCGGTATTGGCCAACCCCAAGCTCCTTTTTTTGGGCGCCGGGGCCCAGGTTGGGGTGTATATCACCTTCTTTTCCGCCTACCTATTCGGGTTTGATCTCTCCGAATCTGCGGTAATCGGCATTATCGGGGGAGCGGACGGTCCGACCACCATATATCTGGCGGCCAAGATGGCTCCGCATATGCTGGGCAGTTGTGCCGTGGCCGCCTATTCCTATATGGCCATGGTCCCTATTGTTCAGCCTCCGGTCATGAAGCTTTTGACGACCAGGAAAGAGCGGACCATCCGCATGAAGACCGAGCGCAAGGTCGGTAAGCTGGAAAAGATCCTTTTTCCTTTTCTGGCCTCTGTGGTCATCATTCTTCTTATCCCGGCCGCCGCACCGCTTATGGCCATGTTCATGCTGGGCAATATTTTTCGGGAGTCCAAGGTCGTGGAGAGATTAAGTAATGCAGCTCAAAACGAGCTCATGAATATCGCCACCATTTTCCTGGGCTTGCCGGTGGGAGCGACCATGAATGCCGATCAGTTCTTGCGGCCGGATGTGATTTTTATCTTTGTTCTGGGCCTTATCGCCTTCATGATCAGCACGGCCAGCGGGTTGCTCATTGCCAAGTTCATGAACCTCTTCTTGAAAGAAGGCAAGAAGATCAACCCCTTGGTGGGAGCGGCCGGGGTGTCCGCCGTGCCTATGGCCGCCCGGGTGGTGCACTCGGTGGGCTCCAAAGAGGATAAAAAGAACTATCTGCTCATGCATGCCATGGGACCGAATGTGGCCGGGGTCATCGGTACGGTCATGGCTGCGGGCATTTTCCTGTCTCTTATCAAGTAGAAATGGCTGTTGGATAATGATCAATCCGGCACATTGCTTCTTTGTGCCCGCGTTGGGGCAAAAGATATATCAGATTTGCCGGAGGCAAAGGGGAACAGTTCCGGAGGAACAAGCTTATGAAGGGAAACGGGAGCAAGGTTATAAATCTCAAAGATGCTGTGGCCGCGTATCTGTTTGACGGGGCCCATATATCCATTGGCGGATTCACGGTGAACAGAAATCCCATGGCCGCGGTGCATGAAATCATCCGGTCCGGGGTCAGGCACCTGCACATGTATGTCCATTCCAATGGACAAGGTGTGGATGAGCTCATCGGGGCCGGGTGTGTTTCCAGCCTGGAAATCGCCTATGGGGCCAACGGGCGTTTTGCCCCTACCTGTGTGCGCTTCCGCAAAGCTGTGGAGCAGGGCACCGTGGATATCGAAGATTATACAAATTACCAGATGAATCTGCGGTTTTTGGCCGGAGCCATGGGGGTGCCCTTTTTGCCCTGCCGGTCTTCGCTGGGAACAGACATCGTCAACACCTGGGGATTTTCAGCCCAGAAGCGAAAGCACGATCCCAAGTTTCCGGACACAAAGCTTGAAGTCCTGGACAACCCTTTTGGGCAATGGGCAGACACGTCCAAGGTGGTTCTTGTTCCGGCCATCAATCCGGATGTGACCTTTATTCACGTGCAGGAGGCGGACAAGCAGGGAACCTGCAAGATCATGGGGCTCAGCTTTGGAGATGTGGAGCAGGCCAAGGCCTCCAAACGCTTGGTGGTTACCTGCGAAAAGCTCGTAGATACAGAGACAATGCGCAGGCATCCGGAGCAGAATCAGATTCCGGGAATCTATGTGGATGCTGTGGTACAGGTGCCCTACGGTGCGTATCCAACAGCCTGTTATCGCTACTATGATTATGACCCAAGCTATCTGCACGAGTACTTCCGGGATGCAAGGGATGATACGCACAACGAACAAAACAGGCAAAAACATGTATATGATCTGGATGGGCATCAAGATCTCCTGGAACTGGTTGGAGAACAACGTCTGTCCCGGATTCAGGCTGATCCAGAGACAGGGTATGCCTGTAATCTGCAACGGGTGTAGGATTGCAATACTCCGGCAGTCAGCTTTGGCCACAAGGCCTTGAAAAAAGCTGTGCACAATACATCCTGACCATCCACCAATGGAGAAAGTGAACTTATGGACTATACGCCACGTGAAATGATGACCATTATGGCCGCCCGGGAGATCGACGACGGGGCTATTGTCTTCTGCGGTACCGGGATATCCATGCTTGCGGCCATTGCCGCCAAGAAGATCACCTCCCCGAACTGTGTCATCTTTTTCGAAACCGGGGCCATTGATTCACGGCTGGATGAAATCCCTTTGACAGTGGCCGACCCCAGGGTTATGTATGCCGCATCGTCTACAAGCGGCATGCTGGATGCCTTTGCCGCTATGCAAAACCGGATCATAGGCCGGCATGTGGTGGGAATTTTAGGGGCCGGACAGGTGGACAAGTTCGGCAATCTGAACACCACCTGCATTGGGGACTATGAGCATCCGCGTACCCGATTTCCCGGCAGTGGAGGAGGTTGTGATGTGACCTCTTTTGTGCCCAAGAGCGTCATCTTTATGCAGCAACAGAAGAGAAAGTTCGTCAAAAAGTTGGATTACTTGACCAGCCCCGGATATCTGGACGGCCCTGCGGGGCGGGAGAAGGCCGGTCTTCCTCCGGGAGGACCTTCAGTTGTTATAACCAACATGGGTACTTTCCGCTTTGACGAAACAAGCAAAGAGATGTATTTGCATAGCACCTATCCTGGAGTAAATCCTGAACAAATTCTGGAAGAAATGGAGTTTGAGGTAGACAGTTCCCGGGTGCGGGAAGAACACCCCCCGACGGAAAATGAGTTATCTATCCTGCGGGAAAAATGCGATCCGCACCGGCTGATATGCAACTGAGCACAAGGTTGTTGCTGTATGACGTCGAACTGGCGAAGTTCCCACTGCGGCCGCATGGACCACGGCGGCTGCAAAGTGCAGGTGCAGGTGACCAAGGGACGGATTACCGGCATTCGGGGCGACCCAAGCGGATATCTCAATGCCGGGTACAGTTGTCCCAAGGGACGGGCCTTAGCTGAGGTCCACGAGCATCCCCAACGGCTGACCGCTCCATTGCTGCGCACCGGCCAGCGGGGAGAAAATGCCTGGCGAGAAGCTGCCTGGGACGAGGCCCTGGAGGTCATTGCCCGGAATCTGGACCGGATACGGTCCAGGGAGGGGGCCAAGTCAGTGGCCTTTTGCCAGGGTATGCCCAAGGGATTGGAGCATTTTGCCCTCATCCGGTTGGCCAATACCTTCGGCTCCCCCAATGTGGTGGCCGTCCAGGATGTCTGTCATGCTCCCAGGGAAATGACTGGCAGACATATGTGCGGGTTCTATCCAGTCGCCGATCTCCACAATCGCACCCAACTGATCCTGCTCTGGGGGAGCAACTCCAGGGCTACCAATGAGGAAGGGCTGATCAATACCCAACTCACGGCCCGGCTCAAGGAGGGGACCCAGTTGGTGGTGGTCGACCCCAGACGGACCGAACTGGCTGCCAAAGCAGATATCTGGTTGCCTGTACACCCAGGGACGGACCATGTCCTGGCCCTGGGATTTTTAAAGGTCATTGTCAGCCAGGGCCTGGAAGACCGGGACTTTGTCTCCCAGTGGACCGTGGGCTTTCCAGAGCTGAAGAGCTACCTGGACAGTATCTCCCTGGACTGGGTCGCGGATGCGACCGGGGTGGACAAAGAGCTTATCCAGCAGGCGGCCAGGGCCTACGCCCAGGCCAATCCGGCAGCCCTGGCCTGGGGAAACGCCGTTGAGCAGACCCCGAATGCCTTTGATACCATACGCTCTCTTGTCTCCCTGATGGCCGTGTGTGCAAACCTGGATGTGCCCGGCGGGAACATCAAGGCCCAAGAGCCGAAGACCCTGCCCCCGGGAAAGTTTGTCCGGGCCGACCTGGTTCCGGATAAGGGCACGTCCATCATAAACGCCGCTCACGGGGCCAGCCCCAGGCTTATGACCGTTCCTCCCGCCTTTTTCCGGCAAGCGGTCCTGGAGGAAGACCCCTACCCGGTCCGGGCCGCCTACATGCAATGCACCAACCCTTTGATGACCTACGCAGATGCCTACAGAACATATAAGGCATTGGAAAAACTTGAATTTATGGCGGTGTCCGATGTGGTGATGACCCCTACAGCAGCTATGGCTGATGTAGTCCTTCCCGCGGCCAGCCAGTTCGAATTCAACGATATCGGACACTACGGCCTGGGCCACGGGCTCATTTTGGCCAGGCCCAAGCTGCTGGACCCCCCAGGGCAGTGCCGACCGGACATGGCCATTATCAATGACCTGGGTCGTCGGCTGTGCGATCCCGGTTTGTGGTTTGAAAGCTATGAACATATCCTGGAAAGCCTGTTGGCTCCCAGTGGGCTGGATTGGGATGGTTTTGTCCAGCAGGGTATGCTCAAGGGCTCGGACCGGTCGCAGCATTACCTGGCCAAGGGGTTTGCTACCCCTTCAGGCAAGGTGGAGCTGGCCTTGAGCTCGGCGGATTCTTTGGGCGCCGACCCCTTGCCGATTTGGAGAGACAACCGGCCAAGCCCGGATTCTCATTTCCCACTTATTCTGACCAGTGCCAAGAGCCCACATTTTTTGCATTCATCATATCGGTGGGTGGACAGTCTGCGCCAACGGGAACCGACCCCCCTGATGCAGGTCCATCCCCATACCGCCGCCCGTTACGGGCTTGTCCACGGACAGCCTGCCTGGCTGGAAACTCCGGTCGGGAGCATACAACAGCAGGTGGAGGTCACCGACCAGGTGCAGCCGGGGGTTGTCTGCGCAGTCCATGGATGGTGGTTTCCGGAACTGGGGGGCCATCGCCCGGAGTCGTGGCAAACTGCCAATCTGAACTGCCTGACCTCTGTGCAGGAGTTGGGTCGCCAGTTCGGCACTCCCAGGTTGCGGGGCATCCCCTGCCGGCTGAAACCTGGGACCGGGGAAGGTAAGGCATAGTTTTTGCTTGGCAGTAGCCGGAAACGGAGAATCTTTAACATTGCGAGGGACGCCTATGCTCGATGTATTGACCCCTCCGGCCTGGACAAGCCTGTTCGGCATTCCCGGGTGGGTGTTGGCTGTACTGATCACAGTTGTCGGTTTGGCCTGCTTCGCCTCTATCATGGTCAAGCGGTTGATTCCTCTGGTCAAGGGGGCTTCTGATCCGCGCTTTGACCGTCCTGGGCAGCGGTTGAAGGACCTTGTCGTCTACTGGCTGGGACAGTACAAGCAGCCCCGGTACATGCTGGCCGGAGTGCTGCATATCGTTATCTTCTTCGGGTTCTTGATTCTGGCCATCCGGTCCATCTCCCTGGTGATTGTCGGCTTTTCGCCTGAGTTTGTGTTTCCCGGGCTGTCCGGGCCCTTGGGGGATGTGTATGCCGTTCTCAAGGACTATGCGGCCACCTTGGTGCTTATCGCCTGTGTGGTGGCCGGGATCCGCCGGGGGGTGTATACGCCGCAGCGGTACAAGGTCCCGGCCGAGTACGGTAAGGACCACACCTTTGAGGCCGTTTTTGTCTTGGGCCTGATCGGGGCTTTGATGATTTTTGAGAGCCTGTTCGAGGCCGCCCACGTGGCCGCCGCAGGCATGAGCCACATGCCCGCGCCCTTGAGCCTGGGCTGGTTCTTTTCCCTGATTCTGTCCTCTGCGCCTGGTGGGTTCTTGCAGGGCACGCACGTGGTGTCCTATTTTGCCCACGACGTGATCTTTTTCTTCTTCTTGTGCTTTTTGCCTTTTGGCAAGCACTTCCACGTGATCACCTCCATATTCAACGTGTACTTCCACAAGCTGGACAAGGGCAGCGTGAAGCCGGTCCGCTGGGGTGTATCCGAGGAAGAGCTGGACGATCTGGAGAGCTTCGGGGTCAAGTACTTCGAGGATTTCACCTGGAAGCACATGCTGGACTTCTATACCTGTGTGGACTGCGGCCGGTGCTCGGACAACTGCCCGGCCAACCATGTGGGCCGTCCCCTGTCCCCGCGTTTTATCTCCATCAAGTCCCGGGACTATATGTTTGAGCACTATCCCGTGGTTGGGGACATGCAGGGCCGAGAGGCGGTGATGGGCCGGATATTCTCCGAGGACGAGATCTGGTCCTGCACCACCTGCGGTGCGTGCGAGGAGGAGTGCCCGGTGATGAACGAGTACATCGACAAGATCGTGGATCTTCGCCGGGGCATGGTGGATGAAGGCCTTGTTCCGCAGTCTCTGCAAAAGCCCTTGTCCGCACTGGAGAAGCGGGGCAATCCCTACGGTAAGACGGAGAAGAAGCGTCAGGAATGGACCAAGTCGTTGTCTGAAGAGGGGGTGGACGTTCCTGTGGCCGGCCCCAAGGCCCCGGCCCGGACCCTGTACTTTGTGGACAGCGCCACCTCGTATGACGAGCGGCTGCAGGACCTGGCCCGGTCCACGGCCCGGATCTTGTCCGCAGCCGGAGAGGACTTTGGCATCCTGGGCAAGGGTGAGAAGGACAGCGGCCACGAGGTGCGGCGCTTTGGTGAGGAGATGCTCTTTCAAAGCCTTAAGGGACACAACACCCAGGCCATTTTGGACAGCGGTGCGCAAAGCATCGTCACCGCCGATCCGCATGCCCTCAATGCCCTGACCAAGGACTACCAGGGGCTTCCCCGTGCGGAGCACATCGCGGAGTATGTTCTGCGCCAGATGCGGATGGGCAGCTTGAGATTTTCCCCGGTCCCAGACAGCAGTGCGGTGTATACCTACCACGATCCGTGCTACCTGGGCCGCCACAATCAGCTCTATGATGCGCCCCGCCAGGTACTGGATTCCATCCCCGGCCTGACCCGGGTGGAGATGGATCGCAGCCGTGACCGTTCATTTTGCTGCGGCGGCGGTGGTCTGATGCTTTTTTATGAACCTATTGAGGATCAGCGCATGGGCCAGGCGAGGGTGCGTATGGCTGAAGAGGCCGGGGCCACGGTCATAGTCACCGGGTGCCCTTTTTGCCTGGTCAACCTGGAAGACGGGGTGAAGACCAGCGGCCTGGAGGGCAAGATAGAGGTCCTGGACCTGACTGAGCTGGTGGCCGGCCAGCTCGGGGGAATAAAGACAGAGGACAGTGAGCAGAAGACAGAGGGCGGGGGAGAGAAGACCGAAAAATAGGAGTG
>JBNJII010000038.1:0-28051 GCA_051749205.1 Thermodesulfobacteriota bacterium
TCGGGGGTGCTTTGGGTATTCCCCCAGCTCTTTTTGTAGTCGCCGCCGGGCTGTTGTGGCCTTTTTCAACGGCAGTGCAGATTTCCTTTCTGGGGGGCATGGCTGCGGCCAGCCTGGGTTTTTTTCTGGTCCGGTACGTGGCCCGGGATTTTTTTGCCGCCCATATTCCCAAGCGCATTACCCGGTTCGGCGTGCGCCCGGAAGCAAGCGGACTGAGGACTGTGGTCCTGCTCCGCCTGCTGTTGTATCTCTTTCCGCCTGTCAACTGGATGCTGGGCTTGAGCGGCATCAGATTTCGCACCTATTTGATGGGCACTCTGCTCGGGATTTTGCCCGGTACGTTTGTGTATGTCCTCATCGGCGACGGGGGCATTCCCTGGCTGTTGTCCCAGCCGCCTGCGGTCATCGCCGGAATCCTGGCCGGTGGAGGCCTTGTGATCCTGGCCTGGCGGGCAGGTAGGGCCAATCTGGCTTGTAAACGGAAATCGGCCGATTCAGAGCATGGACAGGGGCCTGTCCAGAGACAAGCGTCAGCAGGTGGTCAGGCTTTATTGGAAAACGGCTCCCCGGTGTCCTTGTCCATGTTCGGGCGCTCTGCGCGGAGGTTTCTTTGGCTGGCCGGGCGGACATTTTGGCCCCCAAAGCCGTATTCCCGCCCCCCGTCCCTGAAACGGATGGGGGTTATGCTCTGTTTTTTGCCTCTCTTTGCCCTCCTGCAGACCGTGCACTGGATAGCCCTGCTTCTGGATGAAGTCCTGTTTCCGGATTACCGCCACGTCTGTCCCAAAAACCCAATTTTTGTTGTCGGCATCCCCAGGAGCGGGACCACCTTTCTGCACCGGGTCCTGGCCCGGGACAGGGAACAGTTCACCACGTTTACTCTTTGGGAGCTCATCCTGGCCCCGGCAATCTGTGAGCGTCTGCTTATTCTGGGTATATCCCGAATGGACCGCTTTCTGGGCCAACCCGGCGGCCGACTCATATCCTGGATCTGCAGGCGGTTGGCTTCTTCTCTGGATGACGTACATCCCTTGAGCCTGCAGGATGCGGAAGAGGATTTTCTTGTCTTGGCTCCCATATTGTCCTGCTTTTTGCTTATTGTTCCTTTTCCATTTGCTCCCAGGATACAGGATCTGGCCTCTTTTGATGACCGTGTGCCTTTATCAGAACGCCGACAGGTTATGGCTTTCTACTACGCCATGGTCCAGAGGCATCTGTATGTTTTTGGAGAGCAGAAAATTTTCTTGTCCAAAAACGTCTCCTTTACTCCCATGCTGGAGAGTCTGCTCACGACCTTCCCTCAGGCCCGTCTGGTGGCCTGCGCCCGTTCCCCTCTGGAAACTGTGCCCTCGCAGATAAGCGCCATGGAAGAGGGCTGGCAACTGTTTGACAATCCCTTCACCCCAGGGCTTTTCCGGGACCGATGGTTGGAGCTCATGGAGTATTATTATCCTCATCTGGCCACTGTGCTGTCGACAATGGATGAGCAGAACTCTATGCTGTTTGATATGCACGAGCTCCAAGCCGGGATAAGACATTGTGTTCAGAGCATATATGAACGGTTTCATATCCCTCTTTCCTCTCCGTATGCCGCCATCCTGGATCAGGAGGCCAAGGCGGCCGACTCCTACCGCAGCAGACACCGTTATGATCTGGAAAAGTATGGACTAGATGCAGAAGACGTGCAGGACAGATGTGGCCAAAGCTACCGAGATTTGATGATTTTGGCCGGAAAAAAACAATGAGCTATAGGTAAAAAAATACAGCCTGGACGAAGATAATCCGAAGGGTTAGATTGCTTTGCATGCAGACGGGAAAAATCATCGACCACATGGTTGACCTCATTTTGGCCAATTTCGACGTAGATGCCATCTATCTCTATGGTTCCCGGGCCAAAGGCAGGGAGCGGCCGGACAGCGACTGGGATGTGGCCGTCTTGTTTTCCGTCTTTGAGCCCGATCTCTATGAACGAGTGCTGCGGCCGCAAAAGGTGGAGGAGGTTCTGCAAAGGGAACTGTTGATGTATGATCAGGTCTCTGTTGTGGATCTAGAAATTGTTCCCCCTGCTTTGCAGATGAATATCATCATGGGCCAGAGAGTCTATGATCGGCTGGTTCCCCATGTACGCCGAGTCGAATATTCGATCATCTCCAAGATTGAAAAGGACTATGTATATGACTGATCGGGATTACCTGTATGAGCAGGAGCAACAACAGCATATTACCAAGATGATACGGATCTTGGATGCCTATCAAGTAAAAAACAATCTGACTGAAACAGATATGCTGGCCATCGAGCGTGGCTTACAGGTTTTGGTGGAATCCATAATTGGATTCTCCAGGTATGTGGTGGATGTCTGTTTGGGGATCAAAGTCTCCAAAAGCAGAGAAGCCATAGATGTTTTGAAACGAAACGAGATCATCAATTCTGATGAACATAAGACGTTGCAAGGCATGGTCGGATGCCGCAACATTCTGGTTCATGATTATCTTAATGTCGATGAAACGATTATTCAGGCTATAGTTATGAAAAAAGAATATGCATGTATTGCCGATATCTTCTTCAAGATACAAAGAACACTATAAGCAAACTGCTTGCGGCCTTTTTGTGTGTCCAAAGGCCCCTGGAGACAGGGAAATCAGGAAAGAGGATACTCGAACCAACAGAGGACGGTTATGAACAAGATGCTGGCCATGTGTGTCTGTCTGGTGATGCTGGGGGTAAGTTTTCCGGCCGGAGCAGCGGAGATTGAGCTCAGTTACGCCAATTTTCCCCCGGCCCAGACCTTTCCCTGTGTACAGATGGAACGCTGGAAGGCGGAAGTGGAAGAGCGGACCCAAGGGAAGGTGCAGATACAGACTTTTCCCGGGGGGACCTTGCTGGGAGCCAAGGGCATGTTTCGGGGGGTGAAGCAGGGACAGGCGGATATCGGGTGCCTGAGTATGGCCTACCAGCCAGGGGTTTTTCCCTTGACCTCCGTGGTTGGGTTGCCGGTGGGGTTTACGTCAGCAAAAACCGCCAGCCGCGTATTGTGGGACATGTATGCAAAGTACGACCCTGAAGAGTTTTCCCAGGTCAAGGTGTTGACTATGTTCACCTCTGCTCCGTCCAATCTGATGTCCAAGAAAAGGGTGACCGCTCTGGATGACTTCAAGGGTCTGGAGATCAGAGCCTCTGGGAGCCTGTCCCGCAGTCTGGAGCTTTTAGGGGCCACTCCGGTGTCCATGCCCATGCCCGAGACTCCGGAGGCCCTGCAAAAGGGCGTGGTCCAGGGCCTTCTTTCCTCCCTGGAAGTGCTCAAGGATTTTAATTATGCGGCCTATTGTCCCTATCAAACCATCTTGAACCTGCAGGTCTATCCCTTTGCCGTGGTCATGAACAAGGATGTGTGGCAGAGCTTGCCCCCGGATGTTCAGAAGGTCATGGATGATCTGGGTCCGGAGCAGGCCGAGTGGACCGGAAAGTACATGGATGGTCACGTTGAAGAGGCCTTGGAATATGCCCAGGATACATACTCCACCCAGGTAGACAGGTTGTCAGACGAGGAGATGCGCGAGTTGCAAGCCAAGGTGTCCCCAATAGTGGAGGAGTGGAAGGCGGAAGCTGCCGAGGCCGGTTTACCGGCTGAAGCCATCTTTGAGGACATGTTGACCTGGAAAGAGACGTATGCAGGCCAATAAAATCCGCATGATGAACAGGCTGAGCACCGGGATCGGGGCCTGTATCCTGTTCTGTATGGTCGGCCTGGGGGGCGCGAACATGGTCATGCGCAGTCTGGGCCTGCCGGTAACCGGGACCTATGAACTCATGGGGCTGGGCGGGGCCATGATCGCCGCCCTGGCCATGGGCGGGACACAGGAGGCCAGAGGACATATCCAG
The DNA here is from genome assembly GCA_051749205.1 of Thermodesulfobacteriota bacterium. Classification (GTDB taxonomy): domain Bacteria; phylum Desulfobacterota; class Desulfovibrionia; order Desulfovibrionales; family Desulfothermaceae; genus Desulfovermiculus. The sequence goes on from JBNJII010000038.1 coordinate 3,880, forward strand.
GTGGCGGTCTTGGACGGGGTGCTGCCTTCGGGGGTGCGCTGTGTTCTGGAGGCTGCGGCCCATATTCTGTCCGTTGCTTTCTTTAGTCTGGTCGCCTGGCGCTTGTTCGCCTTGAGCTGGGCCTTGAAGGAAAGCGGGGAGCTCTCGGAGACTCTGCATCTCCCATTTTATCCGGTGGTTTTTTTGGTCGGTCTGGGGTTTGTCAGTCTGGTTCTGAACTTGCTTGTCCAGACCTGGGCCCTTGTTGTCGAAGGCGGGGAAACAAGATGAGTGTGACGGTCGTCGGTGTTCTGGGGATCTGCCTTCTTTTGGCGACCATTTTCTTTCTGCGCCTGCCTGTCGGCTTTGCCATGGCCATCATCGGATTTCTGGGATTTTGGAAGGTTGTCAATCTGCAGGCCGCTCTGGGCATGGTCGGAGATCAGACCTGGGAGGTCCTCTCCTCCTACGGTTTGACGGTGATCCCTCTGTTTATCCTTATGGGCCAGATCTGCTTTTATTCCGGGGTCAATGAGCGGATGTACAGGGCGGCCCATGCCTGGCTGGGGCATATCCGAGGCGGTCTGGCCATGGCTACAATTCTGGCCTGTGCCGGGTTTGCAGCCATTTGCGGTTCCAATACGGCCACTGCAGCCACCATGAGCAGTGTGGCCCTGCCGGAGATGAAGAAGTACGCCTACAGCCCCATGTTCAGCTCCGGAGTGGTGGCCAGCGGGGCCACCCTGGGAGTGCTTATTCCCCCCAGTGTGGTCTTGATCATTATCGGTTTGCAGACCGGACAGTCGATTGGAATCTTGTTCTGGGCCAGTCTCGGTCCCGGGCTGGTCTTGTGCCTCTTGTTTCTCTTTGGCATATGGGGGGCTTGTGTCCGTTATCCGCACTTGGGACCAAAAGGGGAAAGGGCAAGTTGGGGCCAGCGCCTGCGCTCTTTGAGCGGGGCGGTGGAGATGCTCATCCTGTTTGCCTTGATCATGATCGGGCTGATGGCCGGCTTTTTTACCCCCACGGAAGCCGGTGCGGCCGGGGCGGCCCTGGCTTTGATCATCAGTGTGGCCGGCCGGCGTCTGTCCTGGCCCAATCTGTGGCGGGCCTTCGACGATAGCTTGCGCATATCGTGCATGATCATGGTTATTATTCTGGGAGCGGTCATTTTCGGCCGCTTTTTGACCGTGACCAGGCTGCCCTACGAGGTTTCCGCCCTGGTGGCCTCCATGTCCATATCTCCGATCATTGTCATGGGGGGCATCTTTTGCATCTATCTTCTGGGCGGGGCGATTATGGATGCCCTGGCCTTGCTCCTGATCACCATTCCCATCTTTTTTCCGGTAGCAAAGTCTCTGGGCTATGACCCGGTTTGGTTTGCAGTCTGGATCACCTTGGTGACCACCATGGGGGCGGTGACCCCTCCAGTGGGCATCAATACCTTTATCGTGGCCTCCATGGACCAGGAACTCAGCCTGGCTATGGTCTATAAGGGGGTGGGGATGTTGCTGCCCTGTTTTGTTGTTTGTGTTGCCTTGTTGTTGTTTTGGCCGGACCTGGCCCTGTGGCTGCCCCGGGTTTTGAGAATTGGGGTTTAGGACGGAGAGCAGAGGCATAGGGCATAGAGCATGGAGCAGAGGGCAAAGCGCAAAGGGCAGAGTTTCTATTCCTAAGATGCCGCCAGTTTGATCTAGGATGAAAATGGCGCGTGGGTAGTACAAGGGGCGAAAAATCTTTCGTCCTCTTGGGCCAGGCTGGGGTTTGGCGGCCAAGTCAAGAACCAAAGCCGTTTCTTGTTTCATGCGAGCAAAAAAGAGGAGGGTTCATTGTCTGAATATCCACATGCACCAGTTGTGGCCGTGGGCGGAGTTGTCATTCAAAACAAGCGCATACTTTTGGTCAAGCGGGGCCAGGAACCTTCCAAGGATTTGTGGACCATTCCCGGCGGAAAGGTTCTGCTGGGGGAAGGCCTGCGGCAGGCTGTGATGCGCGAGATGCGTGAGGAAACCAACCTGCAGGTCCGAATAGGAGATCTGGTCACCCATTATGAGTTCATCGAGCCGGATAATCAGGACCGGATTCGTTTTCATTATCTGATCCTGAATTTTCAGGTCTTTATAGCCACCGGCCGATTGTGCCCCGGAGGGGATGTCCTGGAGGCGGCCTGGTTCGGCTTGCAGGATATGGACTCAGCTCTGATACCCGGCAGGACAGTAGAGCTTGCCACGTCTTTGCTGGTGGATTGCTGAGGCACATTCGTCGTTCTTTTCTCCAACACCCGGAGGGCAGCCTCTTGTCGGGACAGCTCACATGAATAAGAGACCAGGTGAGGAACTATTTAATCTATTTATAATCAGACGCAGAGCCAAAAAGAGTGCGGGCATTGCACAAAGCCCTTGACCTCTTAGGTCAAAGCCCCTATTTTCAACGTGTTCCGATTGGGGTGTTCCGGCGAGAAACCGGAACTGAGAGCATACCCACAGAACCTGATACAGTTCATGCTGTCGTAGGGAATCGGATGATCACTCCCCCTCAGTTTGAATCTCATCTCTGGTATGTTCTCATTCCATCTTCTCCCCAGCTGATTTCATTCTCCTCGGTAGTCGAGAGATCCTGAGTCCAAAGATTTGGATCATCAAATTCGTATATCCATTGTATTTAAGAAAGGAGGAAAGTATGGGGTTGGAAGAAATTGTGGTCACGGAAGCCATCATGAGCACCTACTATGAGAAGTTTCGGTCCTGCCTGCAGCTGGATGTGGCAGTGGTCGGAGCCGGCCCGTCCGGGTTGACCGCGGCCTGGCATCTGGCCCGGCAGGGCTGGAACGTGGCTGTGTTTGAGCGCAAGCTGTCCATTGGCGGGGGCATGTGGGGCGGTGGCATGACCTGGAACATGATCGTGGTCCAGGAAGAAGGCAAGGCTGTGCTGGAAGAGGCCGGAGTCCCTTTGAGCCCTTATAAGGATGGATACTATACTGCGGATGCCATTGCCTCCACCACCACCCTGGCCTCCAAGGCCTGTTTGAGTGGAGCCAAGGTCTTTAACTGCATCAGTGTGGAAGACGTGCTCATTCGGGAGGAAGATGGGCACAAGAAGGTCACCGGCCTGGTCATCAACTCCAGCCCGGTGGAGATGGCCGGTCTGCACATCGATCCGGTTGTTGTTCAGAGCAAATACGTCATTGAGAGCACTGGGCATCCCCTGGAAATTATTCATACCCTGGTCCGTAAGAACGATGTCCAACTGCTCACGCCCTCCGGAGGCATCGAGGGGGAGCAGTCCATGTGGGCCGAAGAAGCGGAGCGGACCACGGTGGCAAACACCCGGGAGGTCTTTCCCGGCATGTATGTCAGCGGCATGGCCGCCAACGCTGCATTCGGTTCCTACCGTATGGGGCCGATCTTCGGGGGCATGCTCTTGTCCGGGCAGAAGGTGGCTCAGCTGATCGATGCCCGGTTGCGGAAGGAAAAATAAACTTTGCCGAGAAGTTCGGGGAATTTTAGCAGGGGTACAACGTACCAGTTGAGGATAGGATGTTAAGCAAAAATAGAGTATTGGAGAGTCTGTGCTCTGAGCATGGGCGGCAGATTGCCGAGATGGAGGACTTGAGTATCGATACAATCCAGGCCGGGCTGGAGGCGGGCAGCATGGTTATGTTGGCCAATCCCAACCACGATGGTGTCCGACCTGTGCTCATCGGCCAACCCGCCAAGATCAAGGTCAATGCCAACATCGGGACCTCGCCCTTTCTCAATGACTTTGCCCTGGAGGTGAACAAGGCCATAACCGCCCACCAGGCCGGAGCGCATACAGTCATGGACCTGTCCACAGGCGGGGACTTGGAAGCCATTCGGAAGCAGATACTCAAGGCCACTCCTCTCCCTCTGGGTACTGTGCCTCTGTACAGCGTGGCCCAGCATTACATACAAAACGGGGAAGACCCGGGATATATGGACGCTGAAGAGTTATTTGTGGAGATTGCCCAGCAAGCAAAGCAGGGCGTTGACTTTATGACTCTGCACTGTGGGGTGACCGCAGAGGCCGCAGCTATGGCCAGGCAAGGGGATCGCAGCCTGGGCATCGTCTCCAGGGGCGGATCCATCCTGGCCAGGTGGATGGAGGTCAATGGCCGGGAAAATCCGTTGCTGGAAGATTATGATCGGCTTTTGGATATCTGCTTGGGCCACAATGTAACCATCAGCCTGGGAGACGGTCTGCGCCCCGGGGCTGGCGCGGATGCCGGGGATCGGGCCCAATGGGAGGAGGTCGTCGTTCTGGCCGGACTGGCCAAGAGGGCCAGGCAGGCCGGAGTACAGGTGATGATTGAAGGGCCGGGCCATGTCCCTCTGCACCTGGTGCAGTCCCAAATCCAGGGCATGAAACGGCTCTGCGATCAGGCTCCTTTGTATGTCTTGGGCCCCCTGCCCACGGATATCGCCCCGGGCTACGATCACATCGCCGGAGCCATAGGCGGGGCCCTGGCCGGCATGGCCGGGGTGGACTTTCTGTGCTACCTGACCCCGGCCGAGCATCTGACCCTGCCCAATGAGCACGATGTCTGGCAGGGGGTGAAGGCTTCCCTGGTGGCCGCGCATTGTGCAGAGGTGGCTTTGGGCCGCCGGCAGGCGGTGGAAGCAAATAATGCTGTCTCCCAGGCCAGGAAGGACCTGGACTGGGAGCAGATCACCGAACTGAGTCTGGACCCGGACATGGTCCGCCGCCGCAGGGAGACCTTTGCCTCCAAGGAAGAATGCGCCATGTGCGGCGATTTCTGCGCGGTGAAGCTGTTAAGGTGATCTGGTGCCACCTCGTATGAAACGAGATTCATCTTGAAGAGGGCCTGTCCTTGGGGGCAAGGGCGGCCTCCTTACGAGCCGAGCTTTTGCGTAGGGCGGGCTTGACCCCAAGCCCTGCCCTTTTGATAGAAAAGCTTTCCCCTAGATTGCCCGGTGAGTCTGATCCCGGTGTATTCGAAGGATCCGGGCCGGGCAATGACGGAGGGGGACATCCGTGCGTTTCATCCTGGATCAAACTGGCGGCTTCTTACAAATAACAAATAACTAAGAACGAATAACAGGCCGCCAGAGGATGCGCTGAAACCTATAACCAGGTCTTCGCCTACTGCTCAAATACTCCAGTATATTCGGCCTGATCCAGGATCTTGCCCTCTATGGCCTGGTAGAACCGGTCCAGCTTGGCCTTTTGGGGAAGATCCAGCTTCTCGACGCTTAAGGCGTAAAGGGTGGCCACATAGGGGTGCTCTCCGGTCCCGGCCGGGGGTTGAGGTCCGCCGTATCCGGTTTGGCCAAAGGAGTTGTCCAGCTCCTGGCTGCCCTGGGGCATATTGGAGCCTGAGGCCCCTTCCGGCAGGGACGTGGTTTGGGCCGGAATATTGACCACCAGCCAGTGGATCCAATTGTTGGCTACAGGATGGGGGTCGATGAGGGCCAAGGCCAGGGATTTGGTCCCTGCGGGCAGGTCGTCCCAGACATAAGGTATGGATACATTGTCTCCGCCGGCCCCGGGCATGACGTATTTGTCCGGGATGGTGGCTTGGTCCTGAAATCCTGGGGAATATAAACGCATAGCCGTCCTCCTTATGGGTTGAGGTTCATCAAATACGGACTTGCCTTTTTATCTCTTTGCATGCAACGTCATGACAATGAGGAGTCATGTTCTTGTATCCATGTTATCATTCACGTCTTCTGCGTCTAGTCCCTTTACAAAAATAATCGGCCAAGGATAATACACAATGGGTGGACACAAATTCGATCCCAAGCACATTGCCAAGCTGGAGGATCCCAATCGTTTTTCTATTGAAGATCCGGAGCAGATTTTTGACGCATTTTCTGTGCACAAGGTCCATTCAGCAGTGGATATTGGAGCCGGTACCGGATTCTATACCCGCCCCCTTTTGCAGCGGATGCAGCCGGAAGGGGTGGTATGGGCCTGCGATGTGTCCCTGGAGGTCTTGCTGTGGATGCGCGCCAAGCTCTGTCCACATCAAAAACGCCTTGGTCTGGTCCAAATAGGTGAGACAAGATTGCCGTTTGCCTCCGAGAGTGTCCAGGTGGTGGTTCTGGCCAATGTGCTGCATGAATTTGAGTATCCGAATACAATCCTTTATGAGGTGCACAGGATATTAGCTCCCAATGGTCGAATGGTCCTGGTGGACTGGAAAAAGGAGGAGGCCCCCTTTGGTCCTCCGTATACCCACCGGGTATCATTGCAGGACATTTTGCTCTTTCTGGACCAGTCCGGATTCAAGCAGGCTCAATCCCCTTACATTATGCAGCGGCACAATGCACTCTTGGCCGGCAAAAACGGTGCCAGTCAATAACCTTTTGATGGTGGAGGGAGGAGGTATGTATTTTTTTCGGTGTTTGGGAGGTGTCTTCGTCCTTGGCTGTATGCTTGGGCTGTATGCGTGCCAGGGGAGTTCCCAGCCCCAGGGGCAGGAGCTGGTCATGAACAAGTGTGTTTCCTGTCATTCCAATCAGATTACCTGCATCAATCTGGGGCGGGACCAGGCATACTGGGAGGATACCGTGGCCCGCATGGTGGACAAGGGCATGGAGATGCCCACAGAGGAACAGACCGTGGTCAGTGAGTATTTGGCTGGATTGGACTCCGGGGCGGCTCCGGTATGCAAGTAAGGGTGCTTGGAAAGTTGACCCATTAGACAACGATGCGGAAACTCGAAATACGAATATCGAAATCCGAAACATTTTTGATGAGTAGGAAGTACTATTTCGGGAGCTGCAAGAGCATAAAACCCAGCTCGGGGTCTGCGATCCGCTGTCCCCGGCAGTTGGTGAGCTCAAAAAGCACGGCTTCCATAATCTGCCAGACCTGCACTCCGGATCGGATGCAGCCTGTTTGGGTGCAGTCCCCCCGGCCGCAGGCCATATGCATATGCAGGATGGGCTCTCCCTGCTCATTGGGAAAAATGGTTCCAGTCCCGGTCACCTCGTGGGCAGCCTCCAGGGCCGTCTGCACAGGGTTGATCGGCCTGGCCAGGCCGTCTTCCGGTCCCACCACCAGCCTGCTGCCCTGATCCGCCCCGCCCAAAATGATCAAAGCAGCAGCCCGGATGCCCTTGTCCCGGGCAAAATTTTCTATGCATGTATGGACAATGTCTTTGTGTTCCAGACGGAGGACAAAAGTCCTGCCTTGGTGGACCTCTTCTGTCTGCATAGATGTTCTCCTGGATCAATTCAGTGCTGGTTCAAGGAAGTGTTATTCCAGCCCGGCAATGCAGTCAATGTACACATCCCGGCCGGCAAAATCCAATCCGTAATCGGTCATGATCAAAGCGTTTTCATGCAAATGCGTCTCCAGGTCCGTTCATCGTTCCTGCTCGGCCATCTGTTTTTCAGCCCAATCAATATCGGCCAGGATGGCTTTCAGGACTTCCTTGGCCCCTTCGCCGCCCATCTGCAGATATTTATCCCTGAGGGGCTTGGCTTTTTCTTTAAACGCAGCAACCTCTTGGTCAGTCAATTCAATATAGGTCATGGAGGGTTTGGCTTCCATGATCATGTGTTTCCTTTGGCGATTGAGTTTCGGTTCCAATTCGAAAATGTATTCATTTGCGGCCTCTATGGATTCCTGGATACGTGTCCGCGTAGCATCCGGCAGTAGGGTCATAAAATTGTGGTTGGCCACAAAGGTGGCGATGAATGGAAGCTGATTGGCCTTGATCATATAGTCCTGGGCTTTATAAAACTTCATTTCCTGGATGGCAAAAAAAGGCTGGGTCTGGGCGTCTATCCGGCCTAAGGCCAAATTGTCGTAGATTTCACTGTAAGGGACAGTGATCACATAGGCTCCGTACAACCGATAGGCGGTGATCAAAAAAGGAGAGGACATGACTCGAAATGTGAGGCCTTGGAAGTCGGCAGGACTGCGCAAAGGTTTGTTGGCCGTCCAAATTTGCCACCCTTCTTCAATGATGGACAAAAGTTCCAGGTCATGTCGGTTGTAATATTTTTGCAGGCTCCTATAGGTATTCGGTCCGTGACGAAGGATTTTTTCCAAGAGTTCAAATTCCGTAGGAAAGAGATAGTGGATGGAAAATGCCTGGACCTCGGGGATCTCAGAGCCCAGATGTCCGGGGGACTGAAAGGCAAACTCAATGTCACCGGTCTGCAAAAGCTCGGTGATATCGTCGGAGGTTCCCAAATCCCCATAAAAGCGGATCGAGCACTTGATTCGGCCATTGGATTTTTCCTTCAAGGTTTGGGCAAACTTGCGGGCATACTCATGCTGCATACTGCCCTCGATCTCCTCCAGGGCGATCTGCCACGAATACTGACCATTGCTCCCATGGACAGCGGTTACAAAGGCGAAAGTGCAGGTGAGGACAGCCAAAAAGATATTAAGTTTCAGGGTCATGATTTTGTCTCCCAATATAAAGATATCTCATCTGTTCAATATAGTTTTTTCCTGGTTCAAACCAGGAGTCTGCAGCCAGCGGTCTCGCTGACCTCTCGTATCAAACGAGTGCCGTGTCTTATAAGTTCTGTCCCATATAGTGGCAATTTGTAATGTTGATTTTCTTTTTAAGTTTGACCCACTATCCAACGACACGGAAATGCGAAATACGAATATCGAAATACGAAACAATCAGAGCGAAATTCGAATAAGAAATAATATTCAAAACAAGATACTGTAATATCTGGATTTGGTTTTTCTTAAGTCATTTGTTCCGATTGTTTCGAATTTCGGATTCCGATATTCGAATTTTATAAACTTACAAACGAAACAGAACCGATTGCCAAAAATTGGTGCAACATTTTTGAGACGTAGTACTAGATTGCCCGGTGAGTCTGATCCCGGTGTGTTCGAAGGGTCCGGGCCGGGCAATGACGGAGGGAAGGGACCTCCGTGCGTTTCATGCCTGATCAATCCGGCAAATTTCTGAATTCTCAGCCCCCCATGGCCATATTGGGCAGCCACAGGGCAATCTGGGGAAAAACGATCAAGATCACCGTGGCCAGGATAAGCATGAGCAAAAAGGGCAGGGAATGGCCGATGACTTCCAGATAAGGCCGTCGGAAGATGAGCTGAGCTGTGAAGATGTCGCAGCCAAAGGGTGGCGTGGCCGATCCAATGGCCGCCTGCAGGGTGACCAGGGTTCCAAGCAAAATGGGGTCCACTCCGGCACCGACTACATAGGGCTGGAAGATGGGGCTCAAGATGAAAATGGCTACGATTGGGTCCACGAACATGCAGGCCACAAAATAGACAATCACAACAATAAGCATTACTCTCAGCATGGAGGGATCTGCTCCAAAAAGCGGAGGCAGCAACAGCTGAGGGATCTGCATGAAACCGATCATCCAGGAAAAGGCCTGCCCGGCGCCGACCAGGATGAAGACCACCCCGGTGATGACCCCGGTTTGCAAGAATGAATCCACGAGCCGATTTTTTGTTAAGCTACGATAAATGAGGGTCTCCAAAATCAAGGCATAAAAGACTGATGCAGCTGCGGCTTCAGTGGGGCTGAAGGTTCCTGTGTAGATGCCTCCGACAATAATGATCGGAAAACCCATGACCGGAAGGGCCTCTTTGATGACCGTGGCCTTTTCACTCCAGGAGGCCTTGGGCAGCAGACCCACTTTTTTAACTTTAGAGTAGACGAAACAATAGGTGGAAAACATGACCAGGATCATCAAGCCAGGGAGAATACCGGAGAGAAAAAGCATCCCGATGGAGGTGCTTGTTGCCACACCGTACACAATAAAGCCAATACTGGGAGGGATCAAAAAGGCAATGTCACTGGAATTTACGATCAAGCCCAGGGTGAATGAACTCTTATACCCGGCATCTAGAAGCATGGGGCGCATGGTCCCCCCAATGGCTGCCACTGTGGCCTGAGTCGAGCCGGAGACTGCACCAAAGAGGGTGCAGCTGACATTGGCGGTAATGGGCAAACCACCGGGCAAATGCCCGACAAAGGACTTAATCATCCGGATCAAGCGGCCGGCGGATTCACCGGAAGTAATGATGCTGGCGGAAAGAATGAACATGGGTACGCAGACCAGAGCCGGAGGGGTAACCCCGTTGATCACCTGCTGGACCATGGTCACCATCAGTTTGGGGGCAAAGTCCGGCATGTAGATGTAGATATACAGGGCCAGAGAACCTAGGAGGGTGACCATGAAGGGGAAACCAAACAAGAGCATTGCGGCCAGGCTGATTGCAAAAAGCATCATAGTTGTGCCCCTCCGATCTGTTCGTCTTCATACTCGCTTTGCTGCTCAGGGGACTGCCAGACATCTTTTTCGGTCAGATTCTTGATGATGGTTCGGATATACTGGATACAGGCCAAGCCAAAGCCTATGGGGATAATGATGTAAAAGGTCCAGGTTGGGACGCGCAGGGCTGGGGTCAGATGCTCTCTGGTCATGGCGTTCATTAAGTATTCATACGAAAACCAAGCCATCATGCCCATGACCACGGCGCTGACCACACAAATTATAAGGATGAATACTTTTTCCATTTTTGGCGGCATGGCGTCCAAAAAAGCTCCCATGCGGATGTGACGTGCTCTGCGGACCGCATAACTGATGCCGGTAAAAGTGGTCAGCATGACCAGAAATCTAGAAATCTCATCTGCAAAATACAAACCTTGAAAAAAAATTCGAGCAATGACATTGGTAATGAGTAGGACAGCAAGGGCAGCAACACAAAAAACCAAGATTGATACTTCAATTGTATTGATTGCATACCCTATGAACATGTTTAACCGCTGAAAAAAACTTTGCTTTTTGTCCTGGGTCGTATCCTGGTTCATGGGACACCCTTTTGCTTGCCCTTCGCCGCTGCTGGGTATCATTACCCCAACAGCGGCGGGCAGTGGTTATTGGAGATCTAAGGCCTTTTTGGCCTGTTCTATGTCTTGCAGAACAGCTTCCAGGATTGCATCAGAGCCTTGTCCACCGATTTTTTTGAATTTGGGGTATACGGTTTCAGCCTGGTCCATGAATTCGCTGATGGCAGCATCGTCAAGATAATTGAACTCCAACTCCGGTTTGGCCTTTTTCATCTTATTCATGTCGCTTTTATTTCTGGCTGTGATCCATTCCCCTGCTTCAAGGATATGTTCCTGCCAGTAGGTAAGCATTTCCTGCTGCACATTTTCCGGCAGGCTTTCAAAGAACTCCTTGTTGGCTGTGGGGATGCCCAGGAAAGGCTCATTTCTGAGCTGCGTGCAGTATTCCTGTACTTCATAGAACTTCATGGAGTGGATGGCGAACAAGGGATTGACCTGCCCGTCAATAAGGCCCATCTGCAATCCGCTGTACACTTCCCCATAATCCATAGGGGTGGGGACTGCTCCGTAGGCTTTGTAGTCCTCCACCAAGAGTTTGGAGGACATGACCCTGATTTTCAGGCCCTTCATGTCTTCCAGCTTTTCGATCTTTTCATTTGTGGTCAGCCACTGCCAGCCTTCAAACATAACTGCCATGGGGACCATGCCTTTATTTCTGAAGGCCTTGTCCAACAAGGGATAGAACTCACCGTTATCCATCATCCAATCCAAGGTTTGGGGCACTTTTTGGGTGGGGAAGATGTAGTTCAAGGCCAAAACTTGGGCCTGAGGGACGAAGGAGCTTATCCAAGCGTAATCGGAAAAGACGAATTCCACAACGCCCATTTGGCAGAGCTCGTTGATGTCCCCTTGGGCTCCCAAGGTTCCGTAAGGGTACACTTCAATGTTGATCTTGCCGTCCGACCACTCCCGCATGTGGTCGGCGAACTTATTGGCCCATACGGTCATAAAGTCGCCTTCGATCTCTTCTGAGGCCAGTTTGGCATTGATCGGTTCCCCGGTATAGTTCGCAGCATCGGCAAAAGCGGCTGACCAGCAAAAAAGGATAAGGATTGAGGTGAAAAGAAGCTTTTTCATGCGTGGTTCCTCCTGGTTGAGGTACAAACTTTCGGTCGTGGGTGCGTGTGGTCTCAATGGGTGTGAGGGGTTGGGTCTGGATGTGGCCAAGATACAGGGCCTTGGACGGACAACTGTTTTTTCGGTTGCTAGTAAAAAATACATGGCCAGGCCGAAAGCATACCTTCTCTGGGTGAACATCACCTCCTTGGAGATGGAGATTGTGGAGGGCTCCTTTTTTGAGGTTTAAACACTGTTTTGGAAAAAGGTGAATACGCTGGAGACAAAGATCTCCGCCCCCAGGGGAAGCACATCTTCGTCGATGTTGAATGCAGGGTTGTGGTGGGCAATATCGGTTCCTTTTTCCGGATTGCCGCAACCCAGGAAGATGAAGGCTGAGGGAACCAGGGCGCTGTATTCAGCAAAATCCTCGCTGGCAATGGTCTGCATGGTTCTTTGCCCTTTACTTGGCCCCAGGACCTGACTGATGGCCTCGCTGGCGATCCGGATCAGCCTGGGGTCGTTGATCAAGGGGATGTTCTCACGGTCCATGTTCATGTCACAAGTACAGCGGTACGTATCGCAAACGCTGTACACTATTCTTTGAAAGCGCTGAGCCGGGTGTTCAGGGCTGTCCGGCCCTGCCGGGTAAAGGTAGCGGATAGTCCCTTCCAGGAGGATCTCTTCAGGAATGATGTTGCTTTTGGTTCCCCCCTCAATCTTGCCGAACATAATGGTAGTGGGGTGCATATTGCTGATTTCCCGGGTCTGAATGGCCTGCACAGCCATGATGACATTGGAGGCCGCCAGTACGGGATCGATGGCCTCTTCAGGGAATCCGGTGTGGCCACCTTTGCCTTTGATCATGAGCTTGAAGACATCCAGTCCGCCCATGACCGGGCCCGGTGTTGCAGCCACGGTTCCTGAGGGCAGCTGGCTCCAGATATGGATGCCAAATGCGGCGTCTACACGGGGATCTTCGAGCACTCCGGCCCGAATCATGTCCCTGGCCCCGTTGATCTCCTCATTGGGCTGAAAAACGAGCTTGACGGTGCCCTGGAGGTGTTCCCGGTTTTCCACCAGAACCTTGGCCGCCACCAGGAGCATGGCCATGTGCGCGTCATGGCCGCAAGCATGCATCACTCCCTCGGTACAGGAGCAATAATCCACCTGTGTGGATTCACATACAGGCAGGGCGTCCATATCCGCCCGGAGCATACAAACCGGTGTATCCTTTTGCCCTTGGAGGAGAGCCACCACTCCGGTTCCGGCCATGCGGGCAGTCTCCAGGCCCAGGTCCTGCAGGTACTGCTCGATCACTGTAGCGGTGCGAAACTCTTGAAAACCAAGCTCCGGATAGGCGTGAAAGTCCCGGCGCAAAGCAATGATCTCGTCCTTGAGTTCGGCTATTCTGGCTTTTATCATTTCCATAACAGTATCATCTTATAATGTGTCATTAAAGCTTTTTTTTCTTAAAGAGGAGGCCACAAAATCGATCAGGCTCAGGTAATCAAAAACAGGCAGACCGGTTGCCTCTTGGACAGCGGCTGCATACGGCGGAAGCATGCTGCATTCCAAAAGCAGGGCCCCCAGGTTCTGGTTTTGCCTTTGAAGATTGCATGCGGCCTGAACAACCTCTGTGCGTACGGCGTCACTGTCCAGGAGGCCGACATCGTCGATGGCTGCCTTTTTGAAGTGTTCGGTGTCTTCCAGGCCGGAGACGGCCAAGCGGTCCGGGTTGTGAATGCCCATGGAGGCAAGCATCTCCCGGGTCAAGGACCGGGAGTTGGCGGTGAGAACCCCTACTTGAGCTCCGGGCTGAATGATCGAGGTTATAAAAGGGATCTGCAGGAGACTGGTTAAGAAAACCGGAATGTCTAAAGCTTTTTGGACTTTGTGCTGATAGAGGGCCATAAACCCGCAGTCGCCGGTAATGGCCTTGACCCCTTCTTGTTGCAGGGATTGCGCTCCGCGGATCATATCTTGAATAAAACTCTGGTCATGGGCGAAGATCCGTTCTGGAGTTAAGCCGTCTATGCGCTGAAAGCGCACCGGGTATTGGTAGCTCCCTGCATTGCCCACATCCCCTTGAATAAAGGGGGTATTGGTATCCAGCAAGAGGATGCCGATGAGTTCCCCGTAGGAGGTTTGTCCTTTGTTGGCTCTGAAAATCATGGCCTTGTCACTCCAGAACAAACAGCTTGCGCGGAAAATCGGCAAATGTTCGGCAGCCGGTTTCCGTGACCTGAAAGGACTCACTGCATTCAAACCCGAAGTCATCCATCCACATACCCAAAATCATGTGAAAGGTCATATTGGGTTTGAGGATGGAGGCATCCCCGGGACGCAGGCTCATGGTATGCTCCCCCCAGTCCGGGGGGTAGTTCAGGCCCATGGAATAGCCGATTCTGGACTCCTTCTCCAATCCGTACTTGGCCATGTGCTTGCGCCATACCAACTCCACGTCCTGGCACTGTATGCCCGGCTTGATGGCCTCCAGAGTCAGATTGAGACCCTCTACAGTCCGGTCGGCCAGTTCCTGAAGCTTGGAAGGCGGGTTTTGGCCGACATAGGCGGTCCGGGCGATGGGGCAGTGGTAGCGCAGGCGGCAGCCGGCCAGTTCCAGATTCACGGCCTGTTCTTTTTGATAGGGATCATCAGTCCAGGTCAGATGGGGGGCGGATGTCTTTTCGCCTGTGGGCATCATGGGCACGATGGCTGGATAGTCTCCGCCGAACTCAGGCAAACCCTGTATTTGGGCCCGATAGACCTCGGCCACCGCGTCGCATTCCCGGACCCCGGGGCGGATATGATCCAGGGCGGTCTGCATAACCTTTTCAGCTATCTTTCCGGCCTGTTGCATGAAGGTGATTTCCTGTTCGGACTTGATGCTGCGTACCCAGCTGACCAGGAGGGTGCAGTCCTCGAATCCGGTTCCCGGCAGCGCAGTCTGCAGTTCCTCCAGCCAGCGGGCAGTGAAGTAGTAGGCATCTTTTTCCACCCCGATGCGCTTGGTATGCAGTTTGCGCTGCTCCAAAAACTGGCCCACAAAGCGCATGGGGTGGTTGTCTTCCACCTGGACCAGATTATCCGGATAGCCGAGGATGTTCTCCTGGTCCATCCATACCGTGTGCTTGGCCCCGTTGACGTCCATACCCCGTCCGACCCAGAAAGGCTGTTCATAATCCAGAGCCAGGATCACCACCTGCGGGGTGTAGAAGGACCACCCGTCATATCCGGTCAGGTAGTTCATGTTGGCCGGATCAGCCACCAGGATGACCTCCAGGCCCCTTTTCTGCATGGCCTCCTTGGCTGTCTGGATCCGTTGTTTATATTCGCTGAGAGGGAAAATGGGCATGAATCCGCTCCTCTTTTTGTGTATGTAAGGAAGTACCGACAAACTGGCCGTCTGCGGCTAGCGGTTCCGCCTATGGCCTGGTCATCAATTATGAGTCGCAATGCAAGAAACACCCCACCCCCCCCACGGAGGGACGAAGAAGAGGGAGCGACAGATAAAAGTTGATTTTTCACGAGGCTGCCCCTTGTATGGTGAACGCTTTGACCAACCTTGGGGTATCATCGCAATCCACAAGGGGAAGTGCGTCGCGTCTTCGCGTAATGCCTGCCCTCCGGGGTTTCAAAACACCCCCGCTGTGCTATGCCCAGCCTTGCCAAGCAGGGGCAGGGTGGTTGGGTGATGACTCTGATACCTTGAACCATAAAGTTAGATCCATCCCCGAAGAAGCATAGCCTTTTCCAGCTTTTTTAAGGCCTGGATCCAGGCCCCATAGCGAAGAGAAGGGGTGTCGGTCTCTTTGGCCCGGTCCCTGGACTGGGTATAGGCGGCAATGATCCGTTTGCGCAGGGTGTTGTTCACTCGCTCCAGATCCCAGTATTCATCGGAAAGGCCCTGTGAGCGCTCAAAATGACAGACAGTGGCTCCTCCGCTGTTGGCCACCACATCCGGAACCACGGTGACCTTTTTGTCAATCAGGATTTGGTCCGCTTCCGTAGTCAGTGGTCCATTGGCTGCTTCAACAATGAGCTTGGCCTTGACATTGCCGGCGTTTCCAGAGTGGACCACGTCATGGACAGCGGCCGGAACCATAATGTCCACCTCAGCTTCCAAAACCTGATCATTGGTCATGGCCTCTGTTCCTGGAAAATCAGCCACACTGCCTGTTGCCCGGACGTGTTCTTTGAGGGCAGGGATATCCAAGCCTTTTTCATCGTAAATTCCGCCATATACATCGCTGACCGCCACAACTCGACAGCCGACTTCATGCAGATGGGTGGCCAGTTCTGATCCAACCTGACCAAATCCCTGCACTGCCGCAGGGGTCTGATTGAGCTCCAACCCCATATCCTTGGCGGCGGCCTGCAAAACCAAGAATACACCCCGGCCGGTGGCCGCCTCCCCGCCCAAAGAGCCGCCCAGGATGGCCGGCTTGTCGTTGATGGCCGCCGGACAGTGGGTTCCGGTAATCTGTTCATATTCATCCAGCATCCAGGACATGGCCTGTTCGCCGGTGCCGATATCAGCACCCGGGACATCCACCCACGGTCCCTTGGGGGTCAGGTTGCGGACAAAGGCTCGGATGAGGCGTTCCTGGTCCCGTTCGCTCAAGGCCCGCAAGTCGGCCTTGATCCCGCCCTTGGCCCCGCCGGCCGGGATATCGGCTACGCAATGCTTGACGGTCATAAAGATGCCCAGGGCCTTGATCTCTTCCAAGGTCAGTTCCGGACGAATGCGGGTTCCATCCCGAAAAGGGCCAAGTGCGTCACAGTAATGGACCCGGTAGGCTTGAAAGACCTCAAAGGCCCCGTTGTCCAGCTTTAAGGGAATACGGAAAGCGTTTATGCGTTTAGGGGCCTGCAAGATATCAAGGGCCCGGGGATTGATGTTCCCCAAGCGTCCGGCCTCGTTCAGGGTGTCGATGGCTACATCGAATACTGTTTTCGAAGACATAGGGGTTCCTTAGGTTCGCGTGTAAGAGGTTATCCAGCCACAGGCAGGACCAGATCCTTGGCCCCCTTGTCCGAAGTCTTCAGCTGGGGGGCATGCCTGGTCATCAGCTCTTGTATAACCTGGGCCATCTTCACTTTTTCTCGGATCAGCTCCTGGTGAAAAGATTCAAAGGCCCAGGGTTTGTAGATGTCGGCCTCGGATGTGCCGGGTTCGATCTTGAAGTAGACCGGCGAGGCCACCCGGGCGATCTCCGGTGCTTCATAGGCCCGGTACATGCCTCCGAAGGCATCCACGATGATCACATAGACATCCAGAGGCATATCCACGGTCTTGCGGATGGAGGACAAGATGGGCAAGGAGATGTCAGAGAGGGGGTTCATGGAGTTGGCCCCCAGAGATTCCACTACCTTGGCTCCGGCTGCACTGCACTGTCCGCCAAAGACCGAGTATTTGAACACTGTTTCCTTGGGGATCAGACCTTCGTCCCGCATCTTGTTCACAATGCTCAATACTCCTTCGTCGTAGACCAAGAAGCCGCGGATTCCGGCTTCGATATTGCGCATTATGTCTGCGATATGATAGGAAATATTGTCCGATCCGCGCAGGCGCATGCCCTGCATGACACCTTCCGGGGTGGCTGCCTCCTTGGATCCTGGATCCCAGGCCTTGCGATGCCCGACAACCATGACCACCTCGATCTGCTCTTCTTTGGCCATCCGGGCCATGGATTTGAGCTCGTCAAAATCGCAGTAGGTGGAGCCGCCGACTGTGGCCACAACCCGGTGCACGGTGACATTGCGTTTTTTAGCCTCGTCAATCATGGCTTCCATGGTCGAAGCCCGCTCCACTCCGGCAATCTCGATACGCCACTGGGCTCCATCGGGAAAGGATTTCGGGGAATCAGCAAGATCGTAGCCATCCCGTCCGGGAATGCCCATCTTTTCCATAAAATCGCGAATTGTTTTCAATGTCTCAGACATGGGGGTCTCCTTGTGAGGGTAAAAGTGAAATGTTTACAAAAGAAACGACGTTTGGCTGGGGATTACTTGAGTAACTTGTGCAGCTTGTCCAGCTCCCCGTCCACCATCTTGTAGGTGTGCTCATCAGCGGGAAAGGATTTATCCTTGACCTCGGCAAAGTAGTTTTCAAAGGCCTTGGTGCATTTGTCGGCGATATTTTCGTACTTTTTGACGAACTTGGGGGTGAAGGCCTGGAATTGACCCAGGACGTCGCTGCAGATCATGAGCTGCCCATCCGCTTCCACGCCGGCCCCAATGGAATACACGGGTATGCTCAGAGTATCACGGATTATCTTACACACTTCCGGGGGCACGGCCTCCACCAGCAGGGCAAAGGCACCGGCCTCTTGAATGGCCAAGGCGTCGTCTATCTGGGCCTTAGCGGTTTCCGCGGTCCGGCCCTGGGCCTTGAATCCGCCCAACTGTCCAGAGCTCTGAGGCGTGAGCCCGATGTGGCCCATGACCAGCATGCCTCCGTCGGCAATGGCCCTGATTTGCTCACAGACCCGGTTGCCTCCTTCCAGCTTGATGGCGTCCACGCCGGCTTCCTTGTGAAAACGACCGGCGTTGTACACTGCGTCGCTCACGCTGACCTGATAGGACAAGAAGGGCATGTCCCCGACAATGAAGGTCTGGGGAGCCGCGCGGCGTACCGCCTCGCAGTGCACGATGCACTGGTCCATGGTCACCGGTACGGTCCCGGAGTATCCGTACACGCACATGCCCAGGGAATCTCCGACCAGGATCATATCTGCGCCGGCTGCTTCCGCGAACTGGGCGGTGGGAAAGTCGTAGGCGGTGATCCAGGCCGCCGGCCGACCTTCTGTCTTCATCTTCTGCAAGTCGATGCGGGAAAGCTTCTTGGTGCTCATGGACATACTCCTTCCTGGCTTGTTTGTTATTGACCCGCCTGCTGCAGGTACTTGGACAGGCTTTGACCTACGTGAATCAGCTCCCGGCTCATCTGTTCCATGCGCTGGGTGGACATGCGCAGGCTGGGTCCGGATATACTGATGGCGTAGCGCGGGTAGTTGTTTTGGTCGAAAATGGGTACCCCAACACAGCGAAGGCCAAGGCACAGTTCCTCGTCGTCCTGAGCGTATCCTAAGGCTTGGATGGTCCGGATTTGGCCCTGCAAGTCCTCAGGGTTGGAACAGGCCTTGGGTGTTTGCGGATTCCAATCAACGTGTTCTAGGAATACGTTCAGTTCCTCTGGGGGCAAAAAGGCCAGGATGGCCTTACCTAAAGCTGTCTGATGGGCCGGGGCCCGACTGCCTATATCCGGGTCGGGCCGCAGAAGCTCTGGGCTGTCGATCTTGTCCAAATGGACCACATCCAGCTGGTCCAGAAAACCGAGATTGATGGTCTCATGGAAAGTGGCTGAAAGCTGGCGCATGAAGCTGGATGCGCTTTTGCGGATTTCGAAGCGGCTGCCCAGCTTTGTGCTGAGTTCCAAGATCTTGAAGGTCAGCTCATAGCGGCCTTCCGAGGTCTGCTGGACATAGCCGAGATCCTTTAAGGTGGACACGAAGCGATGGGCCCCGGCTCGGTTGTAGCCCAAGGCGGAGGCTATTTGGCTCACGTGCAGGGCCCCGTGTTCAGCCAAAAGCTCCAGGACGTGGATACCTTTCTCCAAGGAGGCGATATAGTAGTATTTCTGCTTTGAGCTCTGCATGGTGTAACACTATGTGTGATTTTGTCTTATATTATGTTACGTATACTAAATCAAATTTGAGAAATTTTGTCAAGGTTCAGCTTTGCCTCCGGCAAGTCTGAAATATTTTTTTGCCCCAAAGCGGACAAAAAAGAGGAAATTTGCCAAATTGATCAAGGATGAAACTTGGGGTTGCAGCCAGAGGGGCAAGATGCATCCCTCTTTGTTTCCCTGGACATCGCACACACTTGGCAACGGGGGAGTTTTGAAACCCCGGAGGGCAGGCATTACGCGAAGACGCGAAGCACTGCCCCTTGAGGATTGCGATGATTCCCCAAGGTTGGCCGATACGTTCACCATAATAAGGGGCGTGAAAAATCAACTTTCATCTGTCGCTCCCTCTTCTTCGTCCCCCCTTGAGGGGGATTGGGGGGTGTTTCTTGCATTGCGACAGATGATTGACGACCAGGCACGAGGCCTCTTCCGCCGTATGGCTACCCTCTGAGAAGAACAAACCCACGGTGTCGTGTGTATACAGAACAGCTTCGTGTCCAGGGTCCTCCCTGGGGACGTCTATCTCTTATGGCTCCGGCCATTCTCTTATTATCCAGGTACATTACAATGGAATAGTCAAGGAAATTAATGTCAGGTTCCATACGAGCTGACAACAGATATTCGATAAGTCAACATGGGTGGTGATCAGGTTTGCCATCGCTTGATTCTCGGTTCTGGAGAAGGTACAACTCTTGAAGTTTGAACTCAGAGAGGTTTGCACATGGAAATTAAGTGCCCGGAATGCGGTTTCGCCCGTGAGGTCCCTGAAGACAAGATCCCGCCTGCAGCCAAGATGGCTACCTGCCCTAAGTGCGGACAGAAATTTGTTTTTCGTGAAGATCCGCAGGATTTCGCACAGAGCAATAAACAAGGGGATACAGACTGGAGTGGGCAAGAGTATGACCACAACCAGGACAGGCAGACCCCGGAAGAGGATATTTGGTCCCAGCTGGAGTCTTTGTCCGATGCAGATTCGGAGGAAGCCGACGCAGACGAAGAGCATCGGTCCAGACAGGGCAGAAGGCGGGCACCCGGTGGGGCAGGCCACGTCCCCTGGGAAAACCTGAAGGACTACGGTTTCTTTCCTGCTTTAATGGAAACCATTAAGCTGGTCATGTTCCGGCCCCAGGACTTTTTCGCCCATCTCCCCCTGGGCCAGGGATACAGCAAGCCGCTCATATTTTATCTTTTGGTGGCTGAAATCCAAGCCTTGGCCCAGTTTATGTGGCGTATGGCCGGAATGACCCCCCAAGTGGGGCAAGAAGGCGGCGATTTCCTCGGTCTGGGACTGGCTGGGCTGAGTTCCCTGACGATCCTCATTTTATATCCAGTGTTTCTGGCCGGCATGCTCTTTGTCGTCAGTGCTTTAAATCATGCCTGTCTTATGGCGGTGCAAGCGGGAGCCAAGGGCTATGAGGGGACTTTTAAGGTTATCAGCTATTCCAATGCCCCCATGGTTCTTGCGGTGTTTCCCCTGTTCGGGCCATTGGTGGGCATGGTCTGGACCATGGTGTGCACTTTTCTGGGGTTCAAGTATGTGCATCAAACGACCAACGTGCGTGTGCTTATGGCCATGCTTCTGCCTTTGTTGATTCTCTTGCTGCTGAGCACTTTCCTTGTCTCAGCCCGGGGAGTGGGCTAATCTGAAATGACAATCTGCACAAGGTCGGATGCGAAGAGGATCTGGATGTGTGGCAGTGGATCCTGGGCAAATGGCAGAAATGGCGGGCCAGACATAAGGCACGGAAGGAACTCTCCCCGGAAAACCTGCGGGTGCTGACCGAGGAGATCAAGGACATTGCTGTGCTCTCCGGCCGGGTGTGGGCTATGGATCAAAACCTGCAGGAAAGGGTGGGCAAGATATGCCGGGAAATGGATCAGCTCAATCAGCTGCTAAAACGATCTTCTTTTAAGCGATTGCCGGAGGGGAAAAAGCGGGAACTCTACTCCAGTCTCTTGGTATCCAGAGATGAATTGCTCAAAGGGTTGCAGTCCGCTCCCTGCCCCACAGACAAGATTCAATAACACTTGCAGGAACCAACTCCATGATAGGAATTTCCAAACTCTACTGCGACAGCGTGGAACCTTCGGATGCTCTGCGCTACGGTCGGCGGTCCAAGGACCTCCCTTCCCACCTTCTGCAATTCGCCCAGGACAAGAAGCCGGTGGTGGTCTGGAATATGACCAAGCGTTGCAACCTGCGATGTGCTCACTGCTACGCCCGCTCTGACGAGATGGCGGGCGAGGACGAGATGAGTACCAAACAGGGCAAGGCGATGATCGACGACCTGGCTCGGTTCGGGTCACCGGTGCTCCTTCTCTCCGGAGGCGAACCTCTGGTCCGCTCGGACTTGCTGGAGCTTGCCCACTATGCGGTGGGCCGGGGCATGCGGGCGGTGATTTCCACCAACGGAACCCTGATTACCAGGGAGAAAGCCAAAGAGCTTAAAGAAGTGGGACTCTCCTATGTAGGTATTTCTCTGGATGGGGGTGCGGATATACACGATCGGTTTCGGGGCGTGCCCGGGGCGTACGCCAAGGCCATGCAGGGGCTGGAAAACTGCCAGTTGGAAGGACTGAAGGTGGGGCTGCGTTTCACCATCAGTCAGCGAAATCAGCATGAAGTCCCTGGAATCTTTACTTTGCTTCAGGAGCGGGAGATTCCCAGGGTCTGCTTTTACCATTTGGTCTACTCCGGTCGGGGCTCGGAGCTGATCAAGGAAGATCTGAGCCATTTTGCCACCCGGGAGGTGGTGGATCAGATCATGGATGCGACCAGGGATCTGTATGCCCAGGGCTTGGAAAAAGAAGTGCTCACTGTAGACAACCATGCCGACGGGCCCTATGTGTATTTGCGCCTGTTGCAGGAGGATCCGCAACGGGCCGAGGCGGTCATGGAACTGCTCAGCTATAATGAAGGCAACAATTCCGGTCGGGGTATCGGGTGTGTGTCCTGGGACGGGACTGTGTATGCCGACCAGTTCTGGCGCAACCATGCCTTCGGCAATGTCTGCGAGCGTCCGTTTTCCGAGATCTGGACCGATGCGAACATACCCCTTCTGGCCCAGCTCAAGGACAAAAAGGCCCATGTTACCGGCCGGTGCGCCAAATGCAGGTTTTTGCCCGTCTGCGGCGGAAATTTCCGGGCCCGGGCCGAGGCCTATTACGGTGATATCTGGGCTCCGGATCCGGCCTGCTATTTGACGGATGAAGAGATCGGGCTCGTATAAAACCAGACTCAACCTCGGTCGCTGGCTTGGCCGTTTGGGACCGCTAGGCCCCAGCTTGGCCAAGAAGGGCGACCGCCAGTCGCCCCTACAAACGTCACGCCAGCACGGTGGTTATTTTTGCATAGGGGTCATCGAACAACTTGTAGGGGCGACTGGCGGTCGCCCTGTCGGGAATTCAGGGACCACAATAACACACGCAATAACACGGAAATAAAGACGAGAAAATACTTATGAGCTTTTTTCGCGGCCGCCGGCTGCGGCGGACCGAGTCCCTGCGCAATCTGGTTCGGGAGACGGAGCTGCGGCCCCAAGACCTGATCCATCCCTTTTTTGTCTTGGAAGACGATGATCCTCAGGTCCGAAAACCCATTGCCTCCATGCCGGGACAAAGCCAACTGGGGCTTAAAGCTTTGGTTGCTGACGTTCATGAGGCCAAGAAGCAAGGGCTCTTTGCCCTCATGCTCTTTGGAATCCCTAAACACAAGGACGAGCGGGGCAGTCAGGCCTATGCCCGGGACGGGATCGTGCAGCAGGCCGTGGCCCGAATCAAAGAGGCGGTCCCGGAGATGGTGGTGATTACCGATGTCTGCCTTTGTGAGTATACCTCCCATGGTCACTGCGGCCTGATTGGGGAAGGCGGCGTCCAGAACGATCCGACCCTTGAGCTGTTGGCCCGAACTGCCCTGTCCCACGTTCAGGCCGGCGCGGACATGGTGGCCCCTTCGGACATGATGGATGGTCGGGTGCAGGCCATTCGCCACGGTCTGGACGGGGAAGGTTTTTCTGATCGGCCCATCATGTCCTATGCCGTGAAATACGCCTCCGCCTTTTACGGTCCTTTCCGAGAGGCGGCCCAGAGCACTCCCAGCTTTGGGGACCGCAAGACCTACCAGATGGATCCAGGCAATGGCCTGGAGGGCCTGCGCGAGGCTGAGGCCGATGTGCAGGAAGGTGCGGATATTCTCATGGTCAAACCGGCTCTGCCTTATCTGGATGTCCTGCACAGCTTGCGGGACAGGTTTTCCCTGCCTCTGGCCGCCTACCATGTCTCCGGAGAGTACGCCTTGATCAAGGCGGCTGGGGAAAAAGGCTGGATCAATGAGCGGCAGGTGGCCCTGGAGAGTCTGACCAGCATCAAGCGGGCCGGGGCGTCCTGTATTCTGAGCTATTTCGCCCGGGAAGCGGTGGAGTGGGTGCAAGAGTATTGAAGAAATGCTGGGATGCTGGAATGCTGGGATCAATATTCTTGATTTCGAGGGTGTTTCCTGCTCAACGCCGCCGCCGGCGGGCTCGTTATCCGTTATTCGTTATTCGTGATTCCTTAGAAGCCGCCGGTTTGATCAAGAATGAAACTCTGTCAAAAAAGTT
>JBNJII010000039.1:0-27685 GCA_051749205.1 Thermodesulfobacteriota bacterium
AACTTATGAAAAAAGGCCTGAGGTTGGGCCTCGAACTCCGGCCACAGGGAAACGGTCTTGCCCTCCAGATCCTGGGGGGCAACAATGCCGTGGTCTTTTGTGGCCACCAGCATGAGCCCGGAACGCTGTACAATCTGCCCTACATTAACCACCGGCTCGCCCTGGGAACGCAAGATAAGCCCCCGGGATAAAAACATGGAAGCAAATTCCGCCTCACCTGCGGCCAGGGCCGGGCCGGAGGGGTTGTCCGCCCCTCCGGGAAGGATCTTTACCTGCAGTCCCCGCTGAGCATAGAATCCCATATCCTGGGCTGCATAATAGCCGGCAAACTGGGCTTGTGGCGACCATTGGGGGATGAAACGCACCTTGCGCAGGCCGTTCTCTGACCGGGATTGAGCCCAGGAAATCGTTGCGCAGGCGAGAAACAGGAGCAAGACAAAGAGCCACAAATGCATGCGCCGAGTAAACATCTTACCTCATCTTTAGAGACTCAAAATGCATGTCTTGGAATGAGTGCTTCAACACACATCACCAGCGAAACATGATATCCAGGATATTCTGGCCGTTTTGGCGCTGATACTCGACCTGATCCGCCATCTGCTGCACCAGATGGATCCCCAGCCCGCCCACATTCCGATCGTCCAGAGAAAGGGCCGTATCCGGATCGGGCTGAGCCAGGGGATCAAAAGCCGGGCCCTGATCTACTATCCGGACCTGAAACCTGCCTGGAGCAACAAGGGCGCAACCTACTTTAATAGTCCCTGCCTGGCCTGCCCCGTAAGCGTAGCTCATAATATTTAAGATAACCTCCTCCAAAACCAGCTCAATCTTCAAAGTGACCTCTGGAAGAACACCTATGCTGCGGGCCTTGTCCAGGACAAATTGTTGCACCAGGGCTAAACCTTCATGTTCTGCGGCAACTTCAATCCAGTCCGGTTCAGGGAGGTTACATTGCCCCAAGAGCCTCCTCCTGTGATTTATAAGCAGAAAATATTGACGTAAAACCTGAAACATCAAAGACTTCTTGAACCATTCCCTGGAGGTTGCAAAAAACAAGGCTTTTGCCTTGTGCCTTGACTTTTTTCCCCAGAGACAAGATGCTCCGGAGCCCGGCACTGCTCATATATTCTCCATCCTGAAAATTGACAATAATACAATTATTTTGACCTCCAAAGGGTTGTCTATGGGCAATACTTCCATTTTTTGCCTGGTTTGGGGCAAAAAAAATATTTCAGATTTGCCGGAGGCAACGCTGAACCTTGACTTTTCATCGGAGTTGCAGATCATAGCCTTAAGCCGTGCAGGATTCAAGAAGTCTTTTTTACATACCTTTCAGAATGTTAACTCAAGGATATCGATTATGACCTCTTCCACCAAATGCCCTTTTGACTGGTTTTTCTTTGACTTTGGCGGAGTGATTGCCGAAGAGGGCTTTGTCAACGGTCTGCGGGCTCTGGCCCAGGCAGAAGATATTGATCCTGATTTTATGGTCAAAACAGGTATTGAGGCTGTCTTTGCCACCGGATTTGTCCGAGGGCAGGGAGAGGAAGACACATTCTGGAAGAAACTCCGGTCAGCAACCGGACTCAAAGCCAGTGACGAGCACTGCCGAAATACAATTCTGGAGGCTTTTGTCCTTCGACCCTGGATGCTGGATATAATCAAGCGGTTACGAACAGAGGGCCGTAAATGCGCCATTCTGAGCGATCAGGTCACCTGGCTGGATATCCTGGAAGAACGTCATAAATTTTTTCATCATTTCGATCAGGTGTTCAACAGCTACCATCTGGGCAAAAGCAAACGTGATCCCACCTTGTTTAGCGATGCGCTGGAATTGGCTGGAGCCTCTGCAGATCGGGCCCTGTTTGTCGATGACAGTGAAGGCAATACTCAGCGGGCCCAGGATCAAGGCATAACCACCATTTTCTATCAGAGCAGAGAGGCCTTTCTGGATCGTCTAAAGACCCTGTGCCCGCTTGATGGTCTCCTGGAGTGACTCGCCTGTGATAAGGATGACCAACCAGCACTCGTATCGATTCTGAAAATATACACCAGAGGAAGAACGGCCAAGTTCTCTATAAATTTGCCGGAGGCAAAGCTGACCTGGATCACGAGACGCCACATATAAGGAGACCTTGAATGTCCGCAACAAGTATGTGTTTTCCTTTGACCCATGCGGAAAACCGCATCTATTTCACCCAGAAGATGTATCCCCGGTCCTCCATGTGGAATGTGCCCAGCTCCCTGCGCCTGACCATGGCCGATGCCGATATCCTGGCCCAGGCGGCCCGGTTTGTTTTTCAAAACACTCCCGGTCTGCAGGTCCGGTTTACCGAGCAGGAGGGGGAAGCATGCAAATATCTGGACCCTGAATTTGAGCCGGGCATTGAACGTCTCGATTTCCGCTCCCAGGGGGAGGAGGCCTATCTGGCCTGGGCCGAAGAACAGTCGCAAATCCCACGGCCCATGCTGGATGCCCCTCCCTTTCGGGTTGCGGTGGCTGACGCCGGAAACGGGATCGCCTTTTTCTATTCCAACTTCCACCATATTGCCGTGGACGGAGGATCGAACACCCTGGTTCACCGTCTGGTGCACGACGCCTACACCGCCCTGCAGGCCGGAAGACAGCCGGAAGTACCCGAGCACCCGGACATAGGCCTGGCCCTGGAAGCAGAGAAAGAGTATTTCAACTCTGCGCAGTGCGCCCTGGACAAAGAATATTGGCATTCGGTCTTTGAAACCCTGCCCGAACCCCTGGACCTGGCCGGCCGTGCGGATTCCGGGTCCCTCAGGCTGGAAACCCTGACCCAGAAGCTCCGGCCCAAGACCCAGAAATCCCTGCTCGAGTTCTGCACCCGGGAGAAGGTCTCCCCTTTCCGCGTGGTTCTGGCCGCCCTGGGCATCGTCCTCTCCCGCACTCTGCGCCGGGAGGACCTGGTCCTGGGTACGGCCACAGCCAACAGGCATCCCCGGGAACTGCACGATGCAGTGGGCATGTTCGTCAGCACCGTGGGTCTGCGACTGCAGGTGGACCCTGAGGCCTCGTTTACAGACATGGTCGGCCTGGCCAGCCAAACCATCCGCCAGGCCGTAGCCCACGAGCGCTACCCATATGATGCCCTGACCAACGATCTGCGCAGCCGAACCGGTGAGGCCCGGGATCTCATCGCCTGCACCCTGGTGGAGGTGGTTCAAAAGCCTCTGCCGGACAATGCCCAGTACCTCATCCATTCCTGGGGCGAATCCCTTATCTCCCTGGCTGTTTTTTTCCGCTATCCGCACCAGGATTCCCCGGCCGGCACGCCCATGGAGTTGTTCTTTGCCTTCAACCAGGAGCTCTTTGAGACCTGGCGGATGGAGCAACTGGGAGATCACATCCAGAACGTTATCCGCCGCGGCATTCAAGCCCCGGACACCCCAGTCTCCGAACTGGACATCCTGGATGCGGACGAACGGGACCGCATTGTGAACCAGTTCAACCACAACCCAGGAGACTGGGAAACCGAGACCACGGTCCAGGCCTGCATCCAGGCCCAGACCAGACGCTTTCCCGGACACTCAGCCGTGGTCTACCGGGGAAAGTCCCTGACCTACACAGAACTGGAGGCCAGGGCCAACTCCCTGGCCCGCAGCCTGCAAGCCCGGGGGGCGGGTCCGGACACTGTGGTCGGCCTTCTGGCCGACCGTTGTCTGGAGGTCATCGTCAGCCAGCTGGGCATCTTAAAAAGCGGGGCGGCCTTCATGCCTATTGACCCGGAATACCCCCAGTCCAGGATTCGGTTCATGCTCGAGGACATCCAGGCCCCGATCATCCTGACCCAGCCCCGGTTCATGCAGGAGCTGGACTTCGGTCCCACAACCGTCCTGAACATGGACGATCCGGAGCTTTTTGCCCCGGACGCCTCGCCCCTGGAGAATCAAAGCCAGGACCACAACCTATGCACGGTGATTTACACTTCCGGCTCCACCGGTCAGCCAAAGGGAGTCCTCTTGGAGCACCACAGCTTGGTGAACATCATCCAGGCCACCATCCGGGATCAGGGCATGACCCCCAAAGACAGGATCGCCAAACACGCCAGCTTTTCCTTTGACGCCAGCCTTCTGGAGGTCTTCACCGCCCTGATGAGCGGGGCCCAGCTGCATGTCATCCCGGAGGAAATCCGCCTTTCCTTGAGCCACCTGAACGAATACTTCCAGGCCCAGGGCATCACCTGGACCCTGCTGACCACTCAGCTGGGCGAACAGTTCATGGAATTCATGGACAACTCCTCTCTGCGCATCCTGTGCGTGGGCGGAGAGAAGCTGCGCACCTTTAAGCCCCGGAACTATCAGCTGATCAACTGCTACGGCCCCACGGAATGCGCCATCTACGTCACCAGTCATAAGATTTTAAAATGGAAGGAGAATATTCCCATCGGTCGGCCAGCGGCCAACTGCCGGATATCCATCCTGGACAAGCACGACCACCCCCAGCCTGCGGGCGCACCCGGGGAGCTGTGCATTTCCGGACCCTGCGTGGGTCGCGGCTACCATAACCGGCCGGAAAAGACAGCCGCCAGCTTTGTCCAGGATCCCTTTGCTCCGGGAAGCATCATGTACCGGACCGGTGACCTGGCCGCCTGGAACCCCCAAGGCGAAGTTTTGCACCTGGGGCGCATGGACCGTCAGGTCAAGATGCGCGGTTTCCGCATCGAACTGGGAGAGATCGAGAACGCCATGCTCCTCTTGGACGGGCTTTCCCAGGCCGCGGTCAAGGATTTTACCGACAGTGCCGGACATGTCTTTCTCTGCGCCTACTTTGCCGGAGCCGAAGATCTCCATGCGGACACGGTCCGGGACCATCTGCAAAAACAGGTCCCGGATTTCATGGTTCCGGCCCATATCCTTTCCCTGCCCAACCTGCCCGTAAATCCCAGCGGCAAGATCGACCGGGACAAGCTGCCCCGACCGGCGGAGCAGGACGATGCCAAGGAAAAATACGTTGCCCCGGAGACTGAAACGGAAAAGGCCCTGACCGAGATATGGGCCCAGGTCCTGGAGAGCAATAATCCGGGGGCCCAGGCCGATTTCTTTCAAAACGGCGGCGACTCCCTGCGGGCCGTGGCCCTGCAGCTGACCATCTCCCGGGATCTGGGCCGGGAAGTGGAGCTCTCCGCCGTTTTTGAGCACCCCACTCCCCGGGCCCTGGCCCAGTTCCTTGATTCCGAAGAATCCAGCGGTCTGGATGTCATCCCCCCGGCTCCTGCGGCCGAAACCTATCCGGCCACTCTCTCCCAGCAGCAGCTCTTTCTCCTGCACCGCATGCAGGGTATCGGCACAGCCTACAACATGCCCCTGTACCTTACCCTGCACGGCCCTCTGGACAAGGCCAGGCTCTCGGAAGGCCTGCGCACCCTGGTCCAGAGGCACCAAGCCCTGCGCACGGCCTTTGAGTTCCACAATGGACGCTGCGTGCAGCGCATTGCGGACAATGCCTTTCTCAAGCTGGACTTTGAACAGAGCCAAAGCACTGATCCCCAAAAATTCGCCAAGGGTTTTGTCCGTCCCTTTGACCTGGAAAATCCGCCTTTGATGCGCACCAAGCTGGTCAGTCAGGATTCCGACATGCACTGGCTGTTCCTGGACTTCCACCACATCGTCTGCGACGGGATCTCGGTGGGCATCCTCCTTCAGGAACTCATGGACCTGTATGCCGGGAAGGAGCTTGATCCCCTGCCCATCCAGCACAAGGACTTCGCCGCCTGGGAAGCAGGCCGGCTGGAAGAAAGCCGCCGCAGGCACGAAGAGTTCTGGACCGATTTGTTCGCCTCCCCTCCTGAGGGCGAGCTGCCCACAGATTGGCCCAGGTCGAACCAGACCACATTTGCCGGGGATCTTTACCACCACCTCCTGGACCCTGAACTTACCCAGTCCCTGCGCGCCCTGGCCCGGCAATACGGGGCCACCCTGCATCAGGTATTTCTGTCCGGCCTGGCTGCACTCCTTGGGCGCTGGGCGGACCGGGAGGACATCTGCCTGGGTACCAGCATGAGCGGCCGGGAACGCTCGGAGACCGCCCATGTGGTGGGCATGTTCGTGCGCACCCTGCCCACCCGGCTTGCGCCCACGCAGGACAAGAGCTTTGCCCGCCTCCTGTCCGAGACCAGGCAGCAGATGCAAAGCATCCAGGAACACGCCGAGTACCCCATCAGCTCCCTGTTCGAAAAGCTGGGCCTCAACCGAGGACCTGGCCGCCATCCCCTGTTCGACGTCAATTTCGTCATGCGCAACACCGGCCTTAAAGCCAGCTTCCAGGCTGGGGACATCCGGGCTGAGCTGGACTATCTGCCCACGCACACGGCCAAGTTCGACCTCTCCTTTGCCGCCCAGGAACACGGCCATTCCCTGGCTTTAGAGGTAGATTTCCGCACTGATCTCTATGAGCGGGACACAGTGGCCCGCATGGTCGGGCACCTGCTGCGCATCCTGTCCGCCGCGGCCAAGGATCCGGAGCAACTTCTGTGCGAAATCTCCATGCTCGGCCCTGAAGAACGAAGCACCCTGCTGACCAAATTCAACCCCCGGCCTACTCCGGCCCCGGCCTGGCCCACAGTCTGTCAGGCCATCACAGACCGGGCGGCCGAACATCCGGACCATGCGGCCGTGGTAGCCGAAAACGCTTACCTGACCTACCGGGAACTGGACAGCCTGGCCAACCGGGCGGCCCGGGCAATCATCGCCTCCGGCGGCGGGAGATCAGAAGATGGGCGAGACCGGGTCGGCCGGCCCGACCAGCCTATTGTGGCTGTCATGGCCGATCGGACCACTTGGCCGGTGGTGGGCATGCTGGCCGCACTCAAGGCCGGAGCGGCCTATGTGGGCCTGGATGTCAACTACCCCCAGGAGCGACAGGCCTTCATCCTGGAAGACACCCAGGCTCCCTGCCTGCTGGGCACAGCTGAACAGCTGGAGGATATGGACTTTTCCGGGGCCAAGATCGCCCTGGACCGGGACCTGCCGGAAACAGATACAGATCCGGGTCTGGCCCGGGGTGGACAGGATCTGGCCTACGTCATCTTTACTTCCGGCTCCACCGGCAAACCCAAGGGGGTTTTGGTTGAGCATCACTCCATGGTCAACTTCATTGACTGGTACGCCGCCCACCACTGCATGACCCCGGATTCGGCCTGCGCCGCCTTTGCCGCCTTCAGCTTCGACGTCTCCGTGGTCCAGATCTTCGCTCCCCTGGTCTCCGGGTCCGCCCTGCACGTGATCCCGGAGCAGCTGCGCCGTTCCCCGCAGGATCTGGACGCCTACTTTGTGCGCAACCAAGTGACCCACGCCCACTTCCCCACCCAGTTCGCGGAGCAGTTCATGCGCATGTGCCCGGGAAAGAGCCTGAAATACATGGTTGTGGGCGGAGACCGGCTCAAGTCCTTCCGGTTGGGGGATTTCCGGCTGACCAACGAGTACGGTCCCAGCGAGACCACCATGGCCTGCCTGAGCTTTGACCTGCCCCGGGAGATGGACAACCCGCCGGTGGGCTCTCCAGTGGCCAACACCCGGGTTTACATCCTGGATTCCCATGACCGCCTCTGTCCTTTAGGGGTCCCGGGCGAGATCTGCGTGGCCGGGTCCGGGGTGGCCAGAGGCTATCTGAACCGGCAGGAGCTGACCGCAGAGAGATTCGGGCCCGATCCCTTTGTGCCCGGGGAACCTATGTTCCGCACCGGGGATCTGGGGCGCTGGCGGGACGACGGGAACGTGGACTTCATCGGACGCATGGACTTTCAGGTCAAGATCCGCGGTTTCCGGGTCGAGCCCGGGGAGATCGAGCTGCGGATCAAGGACACCGGACTGGTCCAGGACTGCCTGGTCGTGGCCCTGGAAGAGCCGGGAGGGAACAAAGCACTGGCCGCCTACTGCGTCTCGCACTCCGATCTGGACGTGGACCGGCTGAAACAGGAGCTCAAAAAAGTGCTTCCGGAGTACATGCTGCCCTCGTACACGGTCCAGTTGGACAAGCTGCCCTTAAATCCCAACGGCAAGGTGGACCGGGGCAGACTGCCCAGACCGGAGATCAGCGGCAGCCGGTCCGGCCCCCTGGCCCCGCGCAATGCCAAGGAAAGGCATATCGCCCAGGCCTGGGCCACGGTTCTCGGCCATGAAGGCTTTGGCCTGTTCGATTCCTTTTTCGAGGTCGGCGGGGATTCTTTAAAGGCCATCGCCCTGCTGGCCGAGCTGAGCGAGACATATGACCTCAGCGCCTCGGATATCTTTGCCCAGACCAGCATTGCCGAGCAGGCCGAGCATTTCCAGGAGGCTGAAATCGGCCGATCGGCCCGGCTGCTCAAGCTCAAGGAGCTGGCCGCATCCGGGGCTGCGGACGAGGCTGTGCAGGCCGAAGAGGACCAATATGCCCAGGCCAGAACCAGGGACTCTGACCTGGATACCCAGAGCCTCATTTCCCTGGAGCACGTCCTGCTCACCGGGGCCACCGGGACATTGGGCGTCTATCTCCTGCGCCAGATTTTGGAGGAAACGCCGGCCCACATCACGGCCCTGATCCGGGCCAAGGACGACCAGGCCGCTGCCCGGCGTCTGAACAAACACTACCAGGAGCGATTCGGTCTGGACCTGAACCGCGAGGGCGGAGCACGCCTGCAGGTATTCAGCGGCGACTTGTCCAGGCCGGACCTGGGCCTGGATCCGCAAAGGCTTCAGACCCTGGAAGATGAGGTGGACGCGATTGTGCATTCCGCGGCCCTGACCAGCCACTACGGAGACTGGAAGACCTTTGAGG
Organism: Thermodesulfobacteriota bacterium; assembly: GCA_051749205.1. GTDB lineage: Bacteria > Desulfobacterota > Desulfovibrionia > Desulfovibrionales > Desulfothermaceae > Desulfovermiculus. The sequence continues at coordinate 8,783 of JBNJII010000039.1, forward strand.
CCGCCAATATTCACAGCACCGCCAATCTGGCCGATTTTGCTCTCCGGGGCCGAGCCAAGACCATGCACCACATCTCCACCACCTCTGTGGCCCACGGCCGGGTCCCGAATCGCAGCCAAGTCCTGTTTACCGAATTCGACCTGGATCTGGGCCAGGAGCCGGGCAACCTGTATGCCCGCTCCAAGCTGGAGGCGGAAAAGCTCCTGCAGGGCAGGCAGAACCAGGGACTGCAGATGAACATCTACCGGGCCGGAAACATCACCTCCGATTCCCAAACCGGCCGTTTCCAGAAGAACGTGGAGGACAACGCCTTTTTCCAGCAGCTGCGGGCCTACGTGAACTTAGGCGCAGCCCCGGAGCGAATGGACACCAGGAACATGACCTATGTGGACCAGGCCGCCCAGGCCATTGTCACCCTCATGCACCGGCCGGGCCTCACCGGACAGACCTTTCACATCCAGAACCCAGGGCAGCTGAGCCTCTCCCGGGCCCTGGATAGTCGGGACCTGGGACTTCGCTTTTCTCCCCTGCCCTTTGATCGTTTCGTGGAGTTCATGGCCAAGCATGCCGGGCATGCCGGATTTGCCGACTATGTGGAGCGACTCCTGGTCCATCTGGGGTGGCAGGACTGGCTGAGCGACCCGGACCAGACCGCTGCCCTGATCCGGGTGGAGTGGACTGCAGATGTGCTCCGCCGCTGCGGCTTTGTCTGGAAAGAGCCTGAGCCCGGCGACCTGCGGCAGTTTGTCGACCGGGCCCTGGAGGACAGGATGGAGCTGTTCCGGGCCATTCCCTATTTCCAGGACCTGGATGAGCACACCATTCGCAATCTTTCGGCAAAGGTCAGACCCGAATTCTACGAGGCTGAACGGCTTTTGCAGCAGGAAAACCAAGCAGTGGAGGAGCTGGGATTCATCATGGAGGGCATGGTGGAGACGTACAGGCACAACGCCAGCGGCTGGGTCGGCACAGTCCGGGTCGACGGACCGGGTGCCTATGTTGGAATGGAAGCCGTATCCAGGGAGGCACCGGCCATGCATTCAGTGGAGTCCCTGGGCGATGTCTTTGCGCTCCAGGTATCACCTCAGGACCTGCGTACCCTGATCATGCAGCATCCCGGCCTGAGCCTTGGACTCCTGCGGACAGTGACGGACAAGGTAAACCAGGCCGAACGGCTCTTTGTGGCGGTGTAATGAGATGCAAGTGCAAAAACTGTTAAAATTCGTTCAGAAAGGGAGGTTGAATGTTTACAGACAGTTTGACAATGGCAAGCAATCTTTTGCGTTCAAGAAACCCGCTCCCCAAAGTTTCAAGTCGATTGTCTTAGGCCCTGGCCATGGTCACGATGGTGCTGTTCAGGCCGATGACCCGGGTGTAGTCGATTTTTTGGGCCAGTTTGCGCAGCAGAAATATATTGCTGCAGGCCTCGTTTTCGTCCTCTGGGCAGGTTGTGGGATTAAAGGCCTTGCCTCCGTCCCGGAAGCGCAGAATGACGTCCTTGGGGTCCAGATGGACCATGACATCTATGGGCCGATTGGGCTGGCCGTCATAACTGTGACGGGTGATGAGCATGGCCATTTCCTCGGCGGCCAGGCCCACCATCATGGCTTTTTGGGACTCCAGGCCCTGCCCGCCGGCAAAATCAGCAACCTGCTCTGAAATTTGGGCCGCATCCCGGCTGCTGCTGAACAGGGTCACGTCCATGAAGCGGGCCTCTTCAGGTTTAGGGAAAAGAAAAACCGAGCTGTACAGGCCGGGATTTTTTACGCGCTTGGCCCTGGCCATGTACGCGATGAAGGCCACAGTTACCAGCTCGGAAACGATAAATGAAAGCCAAATTCCGGTCCCCCCCCAGACTTTGGACAAGAGATACGCACAGGGGACAACAAACAGCCCCTGAACCACGGAGGTGGCAATGGACAGACGTCTTTGCCTCACTGCCTGAAAGTAGTACATGACCACAAAGGAGAAACCCACACCCAGCAGACTGGGAGCGAACAGACGCAAGGCATGTACACCCACGGCCACTTTGTCCGGGTCGTGCACCCCGTAACAGGCCATGACCCACTGCGGGATCAGCTCAAAGACAAGTATGAGCAGCAAGCTGGACCAGACCACAAAGGAAAGGGCCTTGTGCAGGGTGAACCGGATTCCCTGCCAGTCCTTTTCTCCGTACATGGCACCCACAATAGGCATCATGGTCTGGGTGGCCCCGGAGATGAACATGGAGACCAGGGAAAGACATGAGATGCAGACCGAAAAGGCCACCATGCCCGCAGTGCCCAGGGTCATGAGCACGATGTGATTCAGGGCCAGGATCTTGACAAACAAAAAGATCTGGCCCAGGGCGCTGGTGGCCCCGGTGGCCAGAATTTCCCCTGTCCGCCTGCAAATCGCTTTCCTGGGCAGGATAAAGGAAAGGCCGTGCCCCGGACGCAGCAGATAGATGCCGATCATCACCGCGCCCACACTGTATCCGCTGACCGTGGCCAATCCAGCCCCTTCAATCCCCATGCCCAGAAACCGAATGTAGACCACATCCATGCTCAAGTTCACGACATTGGCCACGATCAGCACCTTGGAGGCAAAGCGTGGCGCTCCATCGGAACGGATGAAAAAGGTCAGCCCGGAAACCAGGATCTGGACCGGAGCACCGAAGAGCAGAACCCAGGCATAGTCAGAGACCAGGGCCTGCAGCTCGGCCTGGCTGGACAAGGCCTTCGTGATTTCCGGAAGAAAAATCGACCCCAGAATGGAAAACAGCACCCCGCCACCGGCCAGAAGGGCTGTGGACAGGGAGATAATGACCGCCACCTGTTTCTCGTCCCGCCCTGCCCTGGCCATTGCCATCAGGGTCGATCCTCCGACCCCGACCATGGCGAACAAAGCGGAAAAGCACAGTATCAAGGGCATGGTCAGGTTCAAGGCGGCCAGCTCTTTGGCCCCCAGGAGGTTGCCCACGATGATGCCGTCCACGACCAGGGCCATGGACGTGGACATGGTCATCAATATGGTGGGCAGCAGGTATTGCCTGAATTTTTCCGCAACCAGATTTTGACGCCGTTCAAACACTGAGATCCCGTTATTACTTAATGTTTTTCTGTCCACAAAAAATAAGAGGGCGAATGATTATTCGCCCCTCCTACCCAAAAACCGGCCGTTGCATCATTGATAAATCCTGCATTTTTTTGCCCGCTTTGGGGCAAAAAAATATCTTGGAAGCCTCCTCCAGGACAAACTCTTGAACCTAGGCCAGATGCTCTTTTCTTGCCCAGATCTGGATCCAGTCCAGCCCCGGGGGATCACATGGCCTCAAGGGCCTGCTCCTGAGAGTCGTATACAGAAAATATGGACGTGAACCCGGAAACCTCAAAGACTTCCTTGACCATGCCCTGCAGATTGCAAAAGGTCAGGTTCTGTCCTTGGGATTTGACTTTTTTGCCCAGGGACAGGATGCTGCGCAAACCGGCGCTGCTCATATATTCGACGCTACCTAAATCGACAAGGATATTCATATTATCGTTGGCCATAAGCTCCTGACACTGGGTCTCAAAATCAGAAGCAGTTGTGGTATCCAATCTGCCATCAACATTTATAATCAGCGCCTTGTCCTGGTATGTGCCTTCTACCTGCATTGTGCCCTCCAAAGTTTGTTACTTACTATCTTGCATGACGTCACTGCAAAAACTTCTTTTGCACTCGCACCGAGCGTGGCCGTGTCTCCCAACATGTCCAACATTTGACACTGCGGGCGATACCGATCTTAGCCTGAAGCACCCCGGGTATCAAGCGATCATTCTCAATCCCTTGGTTATGGACAGCAAACAACACGAGGTACAGCCCATGCCCCAAGCATCTTCTCCAACATGTCCTTTCCAGTGGTTTTTCTTTGATTTCGGCGGGGTCAACTGGCTGGATACTCTGGAAGAAAGATGATTTCCTTCACCGCCTGCACAGGCTGTGTCCACTTATCGAGTATAGGTAAATGGTAAGCTACCAGGGATAGCATTGTGCATGTCAGTGAGCCGTATTTCTGGAGATTGGCTCGTCGAAGCCTCCTCGCAATGACGGTTATATGTGCACTGTTACCGCCCCCTGAAAGGATACGGTGAATGACCACCTTAAACGACCCCTATTCCGGGATAGCCCGGATCTATGATCCGCTGTTGCAGCCTTTTTTGGCCCGAATACGCTGGGAAACGGCCCTGTATTGCCTGCATAATAACCTGACCCATGTCCTGGATATGGGCTGCGGGACAGGACGGCAGTGCATTGTCTTTCACCGCCATGGGCTGCAAGCGACCGGGGTGGACAGCTCCCCGGCCATGCTCAAAGTTGCCAGGGCCCAAAGCCACCAGTCCATTTCCTATTTCTGCCTGGATGCCACCCGCACCGAATTTCCGGACAGCTCTTTTGATGCAGTCACCTTTTCTTTCGCCCTGCACGAGAACACGCTTTCCACAATCTCCCGCCTGCTCCAAGAAGGTCAGCGCCTGCTCAAGCCGCAGGGGATGCTCCTGATAACCGACTATCTGACACCAAACTCTGTGTCTCAGCGCTTTGTGCATTTGGGAATTGCCGTCATTGAACGTTTGGCCGGCCGGGAGCACTCTCGAAACTACCGAGGGTTTTTATCTGCCGGAGGAGTCAACAGAGTGCCCAATTCAGTTCTCACAATGCGAGCCCTTGACTGTCGACCCTTTTTCTTCAACAGCTTTGCCTTTATTGCCTTGCGCAAAACGCGAAATAAAAGACATCATCAAATCCAAACTGCCGCGGATGATGGAAACAGACCCCGAAATCCGGGAATTCATATCCAAAATCAGCCAGGATCGCTATGCTGGCAAGCAGAAAGCATGATTCAAGCATTGGGGCCCTGGGAGCCAGATGGGGGCTGTACTCGGAAGCTTCTTTCCGAAATGGCTTGAAAGCCATTTCAGAAGATACATTTGGAGTCAGTGTGCAGAGCTATGAAGGATATGATGATCAAGGCATGGTCTGTGGTCGCCCGGATCAGGTGGAACTGGATGTGATCATTGCCAATGGCAACTGTCATCCTGTGCGAGATCACATCATCCATCGACAAGTCCGGCATGTACATATTTGGGCGGAAAAAAGAATTTTATGAACAAAAACACGGCCGCATAGTTGATCGGGCCATGGTCATTTCCCCCATGATAGACGACAGGGCGTATGCTCTGGCCAACGATCTGGGAATAAAGACCTATTCCTATGCTGATGGGGTAAAGCTATAGTCTCATTTCACAGTTCCTCAAAAAAGCCCGCTTAAAGCGGGCTTTTTTTCAGTTCATGCTCTGCTCGGAGCACAAAAGTCGAAAGAACGTCTTCGTCGTTCTCCAAAGGCAGCCATCCTACTGCATTTGGGCCATTTTATTCACCGCTTTATTCAAGCGGGCCACCCGGCGTTGGGCGTTGTTTTTGTGGATGACCCCTTTGCCGGCCGCTCTGTCCAACACAGAGTTGGCTCGTTGCAGGGCTTCTTGAGCCTTTTGACTGTCATTAGCCTTCACAGCGCTGCGCACAGCCTTGACGGCGTTTTTGACATGGCTTTTCACCATTCTATTCCTGGACCGAGCCTTCAGACTTTGCCGGTGACGCTTCAGAGCCTGCTTCGTATTTGCCAAGCTGCATAACCTCCTGCGCTTGAAATATGTCTATGCATAAAAAGTTTTCCGTACGGCAAAAGAACTGTGTACGCAACAAGCATGTATTCTGTCAAGTTGTATCAGATCTGCAAGGCGCTGAAGTCAGCCAGAGCAGATAGTCGATCCACCAGGTCTTGCAGCATGTTCAGGCGATTCTGGCGCAAACTCTTGTCCTCAGCCATGACCATGACGTGGTCGAAAAAATCATCCACTACCGGTCGAAGCTCCCGCAACAGACCAAAAAGCTGATCAAACTCTTCGGCCGCCCACAAAGATTCCCATCTGGGCTGTATATCGCTTAAGGCCTGGGCTAATCTTTTTTCTTGGGGTTCGGAAAGCAGGTCCTCCTTATACCCGGAACGTAGGTCCACCCCGGCCTGATCTCCCTGCTTGCGGATGATATTGTCCGCTCGCTTAAAAGTCAGGACAGCTTGATCGAAATCCTCTTCCCGGCTGAACCGGTCCAGGGCCTGAACTCTCTGCTCAAAGGCCCACAAATCGTCAAATCCGGCCCCCAAAGCGGCATCCACCACTCGGGTGCCAAACCCTTTGCCGGTGCATAAGGCCCGTATACGGTGGGCGAAGAACTCCTGCAAAGCGTTCAGGGCAGCCTCTTTGTCCAGTTTCCACTGCACATCAACATAGGCCTCAAAGGCTCTGTCCAGGAGCTCGGCCAAGGAAAACCGCAGGCCGTGTTCCCAAACCGTGCGCACAATGCCCAGGGCTTGTCGACGCAGGGCATAAGGGTCCTGAGCTCCGGTGGGGATCATGTTCAGCCCAAAGCATCCGGCCAGGGCGTCGGCCTTATCGGCAATACTCAAAAGGCCGCCGGTCACGGTTTTGGGAACTCCGCTTTCCGGTCCTGTGGGCAGATAATGTTCGGCAATCGCCTGGGCCACAGTCTCCGATTCACCTTTCTGACGGGCATATATTCCGCCCATAAGCCCTTGCAGGTCGGCAAATTCCCCTACCATCTCGGAAACAAGGTCCACTTTGGCCAAAGCGGCTGCACGTACGGCATCATTTTTCAGATCCGAACCTACCTGAGAAGTCAGATAATCCGTCACCTGTTGCAGGCGCTTGGCCTTGTCTCCCATGCTCCCCAACGGTCCGAGAAAAACCACCTTATCCAGCTCGTTCTGCCACTGCTCCAAGGTCGCTTTGCTGTCCACTTTCCAAAAAAAGGCCGCATCTTCCAGTCTGGCCTTGAGCACCCGCTCCCATCCAACCCGCACCAGATTCAGGTCCTTGGGTTCCAGGTTGAGGGTGCACAAAAAGAAAGGCAGCAGCTGTCCGGAGGCATCTTCCAAGCCAAAGCTTTTCTGGTGGCTTTCCATGCTGGTCAAAAGGACTTCTTTGGGCAATTCCAGATACCGCTCATCAAAACGACCCAAAATGGGCTTGGGCCGCTCCACCAGAGACGCAACTTCATCCAGCAGATCCTCTTTCCAGACCACCTTTCCGCCCTTTTCTACCGCCAAATCATCACCCTGACCCTGGATCAATCCCGTGCGTTCCCGACGATCCAGAACGACATGCCCTTTATCCTGGATGCATTCAAAGTAGGCCTGGGCAGAGGGCACTTCCCACGGTCCGGGGCCATGCACCCTGTGCCCCCATGTCTGACGGCCGGAGTGCAAAGAAGCGATCTGTACGGGAACCACGGTTTCATCCATCAAAGCCAAAATCCATCTTATGGGCCGGGCAAAGGAAAACCCGCTGGCCTCCCAGCGCATGCGCTTGGGCATCGACAATCTCCCTACAAGGCGAACACAGAATTCCGGAAGGATGCTGTGCGTCTGTTGACCGCCCACCTGCTTGCGCACAGCCAAATACGCCCCTTTGGACGTGTCCTGGATGAAGATGTCCTGTTCCTCCACCCCTTGACTGCGGACAAACCCCTGTCCGGCCTTGGTCAACTCCCCAGAGTCGGAATAGGCAATAGCCTGCGGCGGTCCAGTGATCAATTCCGATCTGCTCTCCTGAACTCGGGCGATATCATCAACTTTGAGGACTATCCGCCGAGGGGTGGAATAGACCTGCACATCCGTATACCCGATGTATTCCTGGGTCAGCTGTTCGTGAGCCAGCTCACTCATCTGAGCCTCCAGGTCAGGCAAAAACCTGGCCGGCATCTCTTCCAAACCGATTTCAAAGACAAAAGCAGACATGAGACGTATCCTTTCCGGTCTTAAAGATAATAAGTATTACGCAGTTCGTAAAAGCAAAGAGAGATTTCAGCCCTGTTCCATAGGCTCACCCCTTACCGGACCATCTCCGGCAAGAAAGTGACTATCTGGGGAAAGGCTATCATCACGGCCGTACCTAAAATCAAGGCCAACAAAAAAGGCAAAATACCAATAAAGATATCCTGCAAGGATATGTACGGGGCAATGCCTTTGACGATATAGGCATTGACGCCCACTGGAGGTGTAATGATGCCCATTTGGGTGATAAGGACGATGATCACCCCGAACCAGATAGGATCATACCCCAGATTGAGGACAATGGGATAAAATATAGGAATGGTCAGGGTTATCAGGGCCAAGGCATCGATAAAACACCCGGCAAACAGGTATAGAGCACATACTGCAGCCATAATAGCCCAAGCCGGCCATTGCAGTCCGGCCACTAAGGAAGCCAGCTCCATGGACACTCGGGACAAAGCCAAAAAATGCCCGAAGATGGTTGCTCCGGTGACCAATATGATAACCATGCAGGAGACATTCAAAGTGTCGTTGACTGCCTGCACAAAGCTGGTCCAATTTAATTTTCCTTGGGCTACGACAATTATCAGGAGCAAACAGGAACCCACGGCGCCTGCTTTCGTGGGGGTAAAGAACCCGAAGAACATCCCCCCCATCACCAGCATAAAGACAAGCACCGTTTCCCAGATCTCCAAAAGCGAGGCAAACATCTCCAGCCAGGGAACGCTCGTACCTTTACCTGCTTGCTTGGGATCTAAAAGACAAAATATATAAATGGCCAACACAAACAAAAGGGCGATAAACAGAGCCGGAATAATGCCGGCTAAGAAGAGCTTGCCTATAGAGATCTGGGTCAATATTCCGTATATAATGAGAATAACGCTCGGAGGCATCAAAGCTCCGAGGCCGGCACCGGCAGCTACGGAGCCTGCTGAGATGCGGTGAGCATACTTGTAGCGCTGCATCTCCGGCATAGCGATAGTGCCGATAGTAGCCGCCGTGGCAGTCGTAGAACCGCACACCGCCCCAAAAGCGGTACAGGCCCCGATAGTGGCCATGGCCAAACCACCCCGGACTCCACAGGTCCACTTGTAGGCCATATCATACAGCCGTTTGCTGACCCCGGCATAGTAGGCCACATATCCCATAAGCACGAATAAAGGGACCAAAGCCAATTCATAAGAAGAAAATACGCTGAATATATCCCGGGACAACAAAGTGAGGGCGGAATCCAGACTGGTCAAAAAGGCATAGCCTACAAACCCGACCACAGCCAGGGCATACCCAACAGCCATGCGAGTAAAGAACAAGGCCAGAAGTACGAGAACACCGATGCAGCCAATAACTACGAAATTGTCCATGCCGCCTCACCGACCGCTTGTGAATACATCCCGCAACATTGTCAAACTCAGAATCAGACAGGACAAGGCCATGGCCAGCAGAATACAATCCAGCGGCAACTGCAGAGTCGTTGACACCTCGCCGGTTTTGCGCAGTTCCTGGGCGTAGAGGATGCACTGCCAGGAAACGAGCCCAAAAAAAACTGCCGTTATGGCATTGACAGCCATATCGTTGATTCGCCGTATACGGGGGGACATCTGGGAGCGGATGAGATCGATGCCGATATGGGCCTTCTGGGCATGGGCGGACGGCAAGGCAAAGGCCAAAAGCAGGGCAGCCATCAACCCCACCAATTCAATGCTCCCCAGTATGGGCCGTCCGACGACGTTACCCAGCACATCCATACAGGAAAGGGCCATCATGGCTACCAGCAAAAGTCCAGCCGCCCGCCGCAAGTACACCACCATGGCATCAAGTATTCTGCCCATCTTGCCAGCCAAAAGACTTACTCCATATACTCGCTTTCAAACTCTTCCTGCTCATGCTCCTTGAGACTTTGCTGCAGAAACTCCAGGGCTTTGTCTCCAGGCACACCTTTTTCCGCAGTCATTTGCAGATAGGATTCAAATACCGGCTGAACCGCATTTTTCCACCGCTTTGCTTCTTCAGGCTGCAAGCCAAAAATGGAGTTCCCTTGACGCAGGGAAAAACGGATACCGCTCATATCGCTTCTATCCCAGGCCTTCCCGTGTTTGACGGCCCATTCGGTATTGATTTCCTCTATGGTTTGTTGAACCTCCGAAGGCAAATTGTCCCATTTGTCTTTGTTCATAACCACAAAAAAACCAACGGAGTAGGCAGTAGAGTAATTGGCGGTCGTATAATCAACTGCCTCACCTGTTTTCCAGCCTTCATGGGTTTCATAAGGATAGACTGCTCCATCCACCACCCCTTTCTGCAGGGCTTGATAGACTTCAGGCATGGGCATGGTTACCGGCACAGCTCCCAGGGCCTTGACTGTCTCGGCCACAGACCCGGGACAGCGCAACTTGAGACCCTTCAGATCCTTCAGGGACTGCACCCTCTTTTTTACGGTGTGAATGACCCCGGGCCCGTGGGCATGCAGATACAGGACCTTGACATCGCTGATCTCTTCCGGGTGAAACGTATCGTATATCTCATTGAAAACAGCGGTTGCGAATTGTCCGCTGGGATTGCCGAAAGGCAGGTTGATAACATCTAAAAGGGGGAAGCGCCCTCTCGTGTACAGCAGGCAGGACATGCCGATATCGGACCGACCGGACACCACTCCGTCGTAACACTGGTCTGCCTTGGTCAGGGTCTGTCCTGGATAAAAGTACACTGCGACTTGCCCATTGGTTCGCTCCTTAACTTCTTCACACCAAGCTTGGGCCAATTTGCTTTGCACGTGGTTGGGGGGAAAAAAACTGCTGTAGGTCAAGGAATAGGAAGCCGCTCCAGATGATGAAACAGCCAGGAGCATGCTGAGCATGCATGCCACCCATAACAAACAGTGCAGACCGATTTTTTTCATAGCCCCTCCATCAGTTACAATTGGGTGCACAATGCAGTAACGGGCATGTAAGGAAAGCACAGACTGTGCTCATACCCCGTCGTTGCGAGGTCTCTTAAGAGCAAGAAAAACTTTCCAGGCAACAATCTTTTCAGCTCAAGGTTTCGTAAATCATTATTGGTGCTCTGGTTATGAGGTCGTTGCGGGAAGCAGAGGATAACCCAGCTCTTCTCTCTGTTTGGCATAGAGCCTGGCTACAGATGAGGCCAAATGTCGGACGCGGGCTATGTAACCTGTACGCTCAGTGATGGAAATCGCCCCCCGAGCATCCAGGAGATTAAACAGGTGCGAACACTTTAAACAATAGTCATAAGCAGGCCATGGGAGCTTTTTTCCGCACAATTGCAGACATTCCGCCTCGCTGGCCGCAAAGAAATCAAACAGCATCCGGGCTGTGCTTTCTTCAAAATTGTACGTGGAGTGTTCTACTTCGCCTTGGTGATGAATATTGCCGTAGGTGCAGTGATCATTCCAGCTCAGGTCATACACCGACTCCCGGCCCTGCAGATACATGCAGATTCGCTCCAGGCCATAGGTCAGTTCCAGGCTGACCGGTTCCAAGTCAATGCCTCCCACCTGCTGGAAATACGTGAACTGGGTAATCTCCATCCCGTCCAACCAAACCTCCCAACCGAGTCCCCACGCACCTAAGGTCGGGGATTCCCAGTCATCCTCCACAAAGCGGATATCATGCTCACTGGGGTCTATCCCCAGGGCGTACAAGCTTTGCAAAAAGACATCTTGGGCATCATCCGGAGCCGGCTTGAGTATGACCTGGTACTGGTAATAATGCTGCAAGCGATTGGGGTTTTCACCATACCTTCCGTCGGTTGGACGTCTGGACGGCTGCACATATCCTGTATTCCAGGGCTCCGGTCCAATGACCCGCAAGGCGGTTGCCGGATGAAAGGTCCCGGCCCCGACCTCTACGTCGTAAGGTTGATGCAGCACACATCCATACCGGGCCCAAAAGTTCTGGAGGTTCAAAATGACGTCTTGAAAATGCATTCCTTTGCTCCGATCTGTTCCTAATTTCACTGAATCTGTCCTACACCCGGCGAAACCTGCCCGCCTCCCAGTGGAGTCCGGTATGGTATTGAACAAAAAAGTCCAACACTTGCCATAGCCGCTTATCTCCAGACAAAGGACGCCCGGAATCGAGCCATTCCTGAGGTGTTTCCTGCAAGAGGTTGTGCAGCCTGTTCAAATCAATATGGTCCATAATCCCTGACCTGTTCAACGATCTGCTCTGAGTCCGGCATCTCGGGCATACAGCGTAACCTCCTCCCCAGGAGAAACTTGCCGTACCGGCGTCGGAAAGAGACCGGCTGCAGAGGCCGCAGACCGTAAGATCCGGTGCATATCCGTAAAAACAGGCCAGCTTGGCCCGAAAGAGCAGGGGAAATGTTGCCGGGACATGATCCGCGTCATTTAAGACCTGCATGGTTGTGAGCATCAGATCAAAAACCGGCTGGGCATGATCTGCTCCCAGGTGGGCAGCCTCTAGAAACTTGATGCAGTTCACGGCCATGCCCATACGATTGTGATTGTGATGCAGGTCCGGAAAACGGTGAATCAGAGTGCTCTGCCTGAGAGCCAGATAACGGCCGGACCTCGGAGAGTCCATGTCCACACGCAAGTGATTGAAGGTATCCAGACATCCGGCAAAACGACGCCGACTCCGGCGGCCACCGAAGGCAAATGCAGTCTCAATGCCCCTAAGCGGCGAGAAGAAGCGGACCCAACAGTCGATCTCCCGAAAGGTGCCCACACGCAAAACCAGGGCGTGTTCTCCCCTGCCTTCCAATGTGGTCATGGACCACCAATCCACGTCAACTTGCACATAGTTAAGGAAAAGTCAGGCTCAACACCTCACCGGAAGCAGCATCCAAAGGATATTTCTGGCCATCGAAAGTCAGTTGTACGCCACCGGCATTGCCGAGCTTTATTTCCAAAACATCTTGGAAGCGGAAGGTAACCGATTCACCTGGCCGCAGGTAGAGATCCCGCTGTTTGGCATCAATTTTGGCACTCATCCAGCAGGCTTCAGACGCCTCTATCTGCAAGGCATGCCTCTGCCCTTGGTCCGGGACTTGCGAATCCTCTTCGCTTTGCCCTGAGTCTGTTCCGGCAGAAGTCTGCTCTTGCTCAGCATCTGCATTGGCCTCATTTTCCCGGTTTGTTTGGGCTTGGACTTGTTCCTGACTGGAAGTGCTTGTTGCCAATTCCTCGGAGCCTTGTTGCACATCCAGGTCCCCCTCTTCCGGAATCACCCCTAATGCGCTGGCATTGTTTTCTGCGAGTTGGGACTCAGCATCTCTGACTTCCTCTTCATCAACCCAGCCTTCGTCCTGGGATGAACTGTTGTCATCAGCCTGTGCACTTTGTTCTTGGCTCTTTGCCCCTGGTCCTTGACCATTTTGAGTTTGAACCGACTGCGAACTTTTACTCCCTTGGGAGCTCGTATCCGGCTCGGGTGAGGCCCAAAACAGGTCATACAACAACCAGCCCAAAACCACCAAAAGGACCAAGGAAATAAGAATGGAGATCAAAGTCCATTTGCTCCGTGTCCGGGCAGGGGTCAGCTCATGCTGCAAATGTTCGGTTTCATCTTCAAACTCTTCGTCGATCCCTGCTTTTTGAGCAAAAGTCCCGGCCAACTCTTCAGCATTGAGACCCAAATAATGAGCGTAGTTTTTTATAAAGCCTTTTGCATATACCGGATGAGGCAATTCATTGATCCGCCCTTCTTCTATGGCCTCCAGGCTCGATAAGCTTATTTTCGTCTTTTGTTGGACATCCTCGAGCGAAAGCCCCTGCCTCTCGCGTTCTTCCTTGAGATATGCGCCAAGCTCTGAATAATCCATAGTATGCCCTCATCCACACTTCATCGTCTTAAGCAACAGCCAGCCCTCCTCGACCCTCATTGGGCATCGCCAAGACGTATATTTACCACCGCCTTGTCGCGCAGACCCTGCATGAACTCCTTATACCTTTCCTCCAGCTTCTGAGCATACAGCTGTTGGCGGATTTTATCTTTGACCGCTTCAAATGGTTGAACTTTTTTATCAGTAAATTGTTTTAGATACAAAAGGGCGTAATTTCCTTGCAACGTAAAGACTGGACTGAGTTCTCCAGGCTCTAAACTTTTCAGAATCTCACGCCACTTGGGTTTGAGATCTTTCCATGCATATCGGCCCAGATCTCCGCCTTGATCCGCACCCGGCCCTTGAGATACAGAATCGGCAGCCTCCGCAAATCGTGTTTCTTCAGACACTATAGATTGACGGACTTTTTCAAGGCGGGATTTGCTGGGGTGGACAATGATTCCCAGATGGACTTGCTTGGGCTGTTTGTAGTCCTCTTTGTGTTCTTGGTAATATGCGCGCATTTCATCCTCAGCCACCACCACTTTCTGGCGAACCATATTGCTCAAAACCCGATTCTTCTTGATCTCTTCCCGCAGGGCCTGCCGGTATTGATCCATATCCATGCCCTGTTCCCGGACAGCCTGCTCAAACTCATCTTGGCTGAGATCGTTTTCATCCTGTATTTGCTGTATCTGATTGTCTATCTCGGCATCAGATACTTGGATTTCAAACCGCTCAGCCTGCTGTTTGAGCAATGTGTCGTTGATCATGGCCTCCAAAACCCGTCGACGCTTGGCTTGGGCCTGCTTTTGGTTTTCTGGCCCCTCTGAGTCCATACCCGGAACTCCGCCTTGGATCTCGGTCTGCAGCTCGTGCAGAGTAATGATCTCACCGTTGACCACGGCCACAATGCGATTGACCAACTTTCCTGCCGCCGGCCCAGCCATAACGCACATGCATATGCATGCCAATATCAGTCCGCTCAATACTCGGCGCATAGATCCTCTGTCTTCAGCTTGGGGCAGGCCCAACCAACAACTCGTCCAGCATCTGGCCCGCCTTTTGAATGGCCCTAGAAATACTTGCTTTGTCCTCAAAGCGCAACTCCAATTTTGCCGGCGGATCAAACTTGACCCTGCCATCCTGAGCTGTGAGCCAAGCCAGGAATGCTTCCGGGTCCAAAGGTCTTGAATCTTGGGCCCAATGTACAACCACACGGTTGGCAAACAAGTCCGACCGTTGGACCTGCAAGGCAGCCAGCCGGAGCTTGAGCTTGAACACAGAGGCCAAGCTGTGCACCGCTTCCGGGACTGTACCGAACCTGTCCTGGAGATCTGCAACCCACTCATCTATCTGTGTGTCTGTCCGGGCCGAGGACATGCCCCGATAGTATTGCAGCCGCTCCTGGGGATCCGAAACATAGCTTCCGGGAATGTTGGCCTCAAAGGTAATATTCAATTCCGGATCCGTCTCTTGCTGTATAGGCTCGCCCTTGACTCGCCGCACTTCCTGCTCCAGCATCTCCAGAAAGAGATCCAGCCCCACTTTGTTCATGGTTCCGGACTGGACCTCACCCAGAATATTCCCTGCTCCACGAAGGCGCAAATCCTCCATAGCCACCTGGAATCCGGCTCCGTGATAGTCCATGTCCAAAATAGTCTGCAGACGTTTTGCCGATGTCTTGGGAAGCCCATCCACTGAAGGCACAACAAAGTAGGCATGGGCCTGCAGCTTTGATCGGCCTACCCGTCCCCGCAATTGATAGAGTTGGCCAAGTCCGAACATTTGGGCTTGATCCACAATCAAGGTATTGGCCCGAGGAAAATCCAGACCGGATTCAATAATGGCTGTAGCAACCAGAACATCCACCTCCCCGTGCCAGAAAGAACGCATGGTTTCTTCCAGATTGCGCTCCGACATCTGGCCATGGGCCATGGCCACCCGGGCTTTTGGTACCAGGGACTGGACATACTCCTTGACCCGGGGAAGACCCTGGACCCGGTTGTATACCCAAAAGACCTGTCCCTCGCGGTCCAACTCCCGCTGGACAATGGACTTGAGAGTCTCCTTCTTGCGTTCCACGAGTGAGGTCTGAACCGCTTTGCGCTCGTCGGGCGGGGTCTCAATGACGCTCAAGCCCCTGATTCCAGACAAAGAAAGCTGTAATGTACGGGGAATGGGTGTAGCGGTCAAAGTCAACACATCAATCGTTCTGCGGATATTTTTCAGCTTCTCTTTGTGTTTGACTCCAAAGCGCTGCTCTTCGTCCAGGATAAAGAGCCCCAGATTGGGAATATGCACATCTGAGGAGAGCAAGCGATGAGTCCCGATAAGGATATCCACCTGCCCCTTTTCCGCTGCGGCCAGAACTTTCTTTTGCTCTCGGGGGGGGACAAAACGGCTTACCATGCCCACCCGAACGGAAAAATCCTCCATGCGCTGCTTGAAAGTTTGATAGTGCTGCTCAGCCAGGACCGTGGTGGGACAGAGCATAGCCACCTGCTTGCCGGCACATACGGCTCGAAAAGCCGCCCGCAGGGCCACTTCGGTTTTACCGAAGCCGGCGTCCCCGCAGACCAGGCGATCCATAGGCTCATCCTTCTCCATATCCGCAAATACGTCCTTGATGGCCTGCTCCTGGTCAGGAGTCTCCTCAAAGCCGAAGGTAGCCTCAAACTCCCGCAGCAGCTCCTGATCGGCAGCATAGGAATAGCCTTTGGCCACCTTGCGGTAGGCGTACATCTGCACCAAATCGTGAGCAATGGCTTCCAGAACCTTACGAACCCGCTCCTTGGTCTTGCTCCACCGGGTGCTGCCCAACCGATCCAGGGACGGGGCCGAATTCTCCGGTCCTTTGTACTTCTGGATCAGGTTCAACCGATCAACTGGAACGTAGAGCTTGTCCTCCCCGGCATAGAGGAGCACCAAGTAGTCGTTGCCGGTTTGATCCACCTGCATTCTGGTCAATCCGGCATATTGCCCCAGGCCGTAGTCCCTGTGCACCAATAGATCGTCAGGCTCTATTTCCTCCAGGCGCTTGAGACCCTTAAAATCTTCAGCTCCTTTGCGTCTTTTGACCGCGGACCGGGACTGACTGGGCTGAAGCACATCCTCGGACAGGACGTAGACCTGGTTCCACTTCAGCTCATATCCACCCTCCACCGCACCAGTGAGGGCAAAAACTCCCCTTTGATCCGGACGATAGGAGGTATGAACAGTGACTTCCTCCTCAGCTATCAACTCCAAAAATCGACGTCTGGAGCTTGAGGTATGAAAGACAAGGAGGGTCTGATTGGTGGTTTTGGACCACTCTTGGAGGCCCTCGACCAGACTTCGCCAGGGACGCTTTCGTTGTTCAGGCTGCCAAAACAGGTCTTGAAAGGAGGTCAACCGCCCTTCAGGCAGAGCCAGATTGTTGTCCCGATCCCCGACAGGCAAGGATTCAAACAGAATCTGCTCTTTATCCAACCATTGCTGCCTGGCCCTGGCCGCCGGCTGGATCAAACCCTGCTCCGGCCAGCGCACTCCCTTTGCTTCTCTCTCTGTCTGAACAAAGTTTTTCCAATCTCCTTCAATCTCCTCCAGCCGAGAGCGGGCCTGACTGGCATCCAGAAGGAGAAATTTGGCCTTGTCCGCAAGCCACTCACCCAAGGGGACACTTTGGGGATAGTAAAGACCGGGCCAAATGAAGTGGTCCCTTCCCTCTAGAGCAGTTTCCAGAGAGGACTTGGTCGGCTTATCCAAGGTGCCGATAGTCCATAAATGGGTCCAATACTCGCTGGCTTCTTGCTGCATCCGCTCCTGAAATACCCCGGGAACACAGGGCAAAAGAACCATCTCCTCCAGATCCTGCCTGGATCGTTGGGACAGCGGCTCAAAAGCCCGCATGCTCTCCACAAGATCTCCAAAGAACTCCATCCTGACCGGCCAGGGATACCCGGGAGCAAAGATGTCCAGGATATCACCCCGCCAGGAAAGCTCTCCCATACGGGTGACCATGGATACGCGTTCAAACCCTAAGGTTACCGCCTGTTCAACAAGGAGCTCCGGGGAAAAATCCTCGCCTTTGCGTAATTGAAAGGCTTCCTGATCCAAGACATAAGATGGAGGCCAGTAGGGAAGAAGATTGTCCAGGCTGATCAGAAAACCTCTGCGCCCTCGGTGATGCCGCAAGGCATAGAGGGCCGCCCAGCGCTGGGCCCACACAGAGCGTTCTGCATGCCCCGGGGTATAGGCGGGCAGAGAGATCCAGTCCTGTTCCCAGAGGGGCAGTTCCGGGTTGGGAGAAGAGATAAGCGACAAAACAGCCCATATCTCAGCCAAAGTGCCCTGGTCGGGAGCAATAAGGACAACGTCGCGATCTTTTTTCAGCTCCTGTTCAGCGATCACCGCTTGGGTAGCCGGACCGCTCTTGGTGATGATTGGATTATCTTGTTTGAGTTGGTTTTGCAGCCAAGGAGGTATAAACACTGAGTAGTTCCTAGATCCTTCTTTGAGGAAAAGTCTTGCTTGTTCAGCTTTGCCTCCGGCAAATCTGAAATATTTCTTGCCCCAAAGCGGGCAAAAAAAGATATTGCCGGATTGATCAGGTATGACACACGCACGGAGGTCCGGTCCCTCCGTCATTGCCCGGCCCGGACAGTTTGAATACATCGGGATACGACTCGCCGGGCAATCCAGTACTTCGTTTCATAAATAGGGAAACAGCACACAGCAACGCGGTGCACTCATCATGCATATCGCGCTCAGGACCCTAGATCAAGCCCGACGTTTCGGCCCTCGAAGACCCGGGCCATACGCAGCCGAGCTCTTCGGTCTCTCCCCGACAACACCCAGGAGTGATCATTCTCCAGGTACAGCTGCCCTTGGTGCCAATAATCCAGACTCCCATCACAATCATGGCTTGCAAATTTTTCCGCATTGCATCATACTCAATGGGCTTGGCCGGAACACAAGCATTTCACAAACCAACAAAGGAGGAAGTTGGTTAATGGCCCAATTTTTTCCCTATTTTGAAAACGTCTCGGTAACCGATCAAATCAAGACCTTGCCCAATGAAGAACTCTTGGACTTCTGGGAAGAAACCCAGTACATGGACTCCTATGTGGAAAAAGACAGCGAACAACTCCCTTTTTTCAGCCTCGAATATGAACGAGCAGTGCTTCAGGAGCTGCAGCTGCGCAGATGCCTGGGGCATCTGGAAGCCCGGTGACCTGTGATCTGCT
>JBNJII010000040.1:0-27475 GCA_051749205.1 Thermodesulfobacteriota bacterium
AGAACACATCGCAATCTCACTCCCCGGGCAATCTAGGAAAAAGCCTTGATATCTGAGATCGCTTTATTCTATGGCGGGATGCCAGGATTCCCGCCTGCGCGGGAATGACGGAAAAGAACTGAAGTTTCGCTGTAGTGGTAAAAACAGAAGCCAAAAGTCCTGGTCGCTTTGAGACCCAACTTGACAAGGGCTCCAAAAATATATATCAATTCTTTCGTGCGGGCCAGGACGGTTGTGAGTTAACTGGAAGGCCTGACGCTCCAGGGCTGGGGTGTAGCCAAGTGGTAAGGCAACGGGTTTTGGTCCCGTCATTCGGAGGTTCGAATCCTTCCACCCCAGCCAAAACGTTCATTTCCTCCCGCATAACCGCCGCAGATACCAAGCCGCAATATTTTGTACCTCCAGAACACAAGACATCGGTTGCTCTCCACGATGACCGAGGAAACCGTATTTCGGAGATTGCAGGCACTAGAGGCAGGACAAGCTCAGCGTGAACCCCAGCAAGCGAAAAAGGCCATGAAGAGCTACGGTGACTTGAAAATTATTACTGGAACCGCCAATCCCACCCTGGCTGAGGCAATTTGCCACCATCTGAACTGCCCTCTGACTCCAACTCTGACCAAACCTTTCAGCGACGGGGAGATCAGAGTGGAAGTGGGGGACAATGTCCGCGGCCAGGATGTCTTTGTTATCCAGCCGACATGCAGGCCGGTCAACCGCTCCCTGGTAGAGCTCTGTCTGATGCTGGACGCCTTGAAAAGGGCCAGCGCCAAGCGGATAACCGCGGTTGTTCCCTATTACGGATATGCCCGGCAAGACCGTAAGGTCGTTCCCCGGGTACCCATCAGCGCCAAGATGATAGCTGACTTCATCTCTGTGGCCGGAGCCCACCGTTTACTGACTGTGGACCTGCACGCCGGTCAAATCCAGGGATTTTTCGATATTCCTGTAGACAATCTCTATGCCTCCAAGGTTCTCTTGGAGTATTTGAAGAACGAAAACAACGAGCTGGTTATTATTTCCCCGGACGCCGGAGGGACTGAGAGGGCACGGGCCTTTGCCAAGAGGCTTTCCGCTGGCTTGGCCATCGTTGATAAGCGGCGGGATCAACCCAATAAGGCCCAGGCTATGAATATCATCGGCGATGTCAAGGGCAAGACGGCCATTGTAGCCGACGACATGATAGATACAGCCGGGACCATGGTGGCCGCCGCCGATGCTCTGCGTGAGCACGGGGCCAGCTCGGTCATGGCCTGCTGTTCGCATCCGGTCCTGTCCGGACCGGCCATTGAGCGCATACAGAATTCCAGTCTGAGCAAGGTCTTGGTCACCGACACCATTCCTTTGCAGCCGGAAGCCAGCCAGTGTGAAAAGTTTGAAGTGGTCTCGGTGGCTTCACTTCTGGCCCAGGCCATTTGGAACATCCATCGCGAATCTTCAGTGAGTACCCTGTTTACTTGATGGCTGTGCCGAGCCGCGCTCAAAACACGCAAAAAGTAAACCCTTTTGCCCTTATGCGTAGAGGGGTAATTTTTTAAAGATTGTCCAATCATGGAGGAGAGTTGTTATGGCCCAGCAGTACACGCTTGAAGTCGAACGCCGGGACGACATGGGCAAAAACGCCATGCACCGCCTGCGTAAAAAGGGATACGTCCCCGGAGTGTATTACAATAACAAGAAAGGGGAGAATATCCCTGTTCAAATGGCCTATGGATCTTTTGAACGTATCCTGGCCCGGGCCCAAAAGAGCAATGTCATAGATTTGACGATCGCCGACGGGCAGACCAAGATAACCCGGCCGGTCCTGATTTGGAAAGTTCAGGGACATCCGGTGAAGGACTTGGTGCTGCACACTGACTTTATCGGCGTGGACCTTAAGCAGGAAATGGATGTGGATGTCCAGGTGACAGTCACCGGTGAGGCCAAGGGCGAGGCTGAAGGAGGCATCGTCACCATATACCGGGATGCCCTGTCCGTGACCTGTCTGCCGACAAACATCCCGGATCAAATAGAAATCGATGTGAGTGGATTGGAGATCAACGACTCCATTACCGTTCAGAAGCTGCAGCTCCCTGAGGGGGTTGTGGTCAAGGACGCCGAAGAAGACTATGCAGTGGTCGGTGTTGCACCTCCGTCAAGCGAAGAGTTGCCTGAGGAAGGCGAAGAAGGCCTGGAAGGTGAAGAGGCTCCGGAAGAGGGTGAATCCGGAGACCAGGAAGCGGAACAGGAGTAAGGATTTCATGATTGAGGGACAGGCCATTGGGCTTGGTCCCAAACTCTTCCCGGGCCGGATATGGATTTTCTCCTAGTCGGCCTGGGAAATCCCGGGTCCAAGTATGTGCGCACCAGACACAATATCGGTTTTATGGCCATTGACCATCTGGTGCAGCAAAGTTCGGACCGGGTGAGCCCCCACAACTGCCGGCGAAGTCAGGCCCAATGCTGGTTATGGGACGTAAGCACCGACATGCAGTGTCTGCTGGCCCAACCCCAGACATACATGAACCTCAGCGGCCGGGCGGTGAAGAAGCTCTGTGCCAAAAATGCGCTCCCACCCGACCGGGTCGTGGTCATCCATGACGAGCTGGATTTGGCCCAGGGGCAAGTCCGGGTCAAATTCGGAGGCGGTTTGGCCGGGCACAACGGGTTGCGATCCATACACGCCCAGCTCGGGACCCGGGACTTCTACCGGATCCGGATGGGCATAGGCCGCCCGGAACCGGGAACGGATGTGACCAGATACGTATTGTCCTCCTTTGCTCCGGGGGAGAGGGAGGCGGTACACACAGCCCTGGACAGGGCGGCACACGGAATACATCTGCTGTGCACCAAGGGCATGCAGGCCGCTATGAACGCCATTCATGCCCAACCCAACTAATCATTTCATCCAGAATCTAGACTCTTTTTTCAGCCTGTGCTAGTCTTTTGCATACGGGACAGTTTAGTTTTTGTCAGGAGGCTGAAAAAGGTGTTTCACGTCAATCAACTCGTGGTCTATCCGGCCCAAGGTGTCGGTCGGGTAGAGGAGATCACCAGTCGGGAAGTCGGCGGCGCGACCAACGATTTCTACGTGGTACGGATTTTAAATAACGATGGGACCTTGATGGTCCCGGTTAACAATGCAGTCAATGTCGGGCTGCGCACAATATGCGACAAGACCTACGGGTCACAAGTCCTGGCTTCGATGCACGACTGGTCGGATTTTCGAGGCTATGCCGGCCAAAACTGGAACCGCAGATACCGCGAATACTCCGAAAAGCTGAAAACCGGCATGCTGGAAGATGTGGCCTATGTTCTCAAGGAGCTCATTCTTATTTCCCAAGACAAGGATTTATCTTTTGGAGAAAGGCGGCTTCTGGAACAGGCCATGGGCCTGATCACTATGGAATTGGCCTGCGCGATGGACCGGGAACAATCCGAGGTCCAAGTGGAGATTGAAAACATATTCCATGATGTGCTCAAGAAATCGAGCTGTGAATAGGCAAATAAGAGGACTACGGGCGTCCTCTTACTTGCATCCTTTCAGGTTCCTGAAGGCCTGCTCTGGCCCACACTCACAGGCAAACAGTCGCGCAATACCCCAACCATTGATATAGAATTCCGCACCCCCAATCAGACAGACGAAGGCATCCTCCTATGGACAAGCTCCTTGCCGGCTCGTCAGGCGGCTCCTGAAGCCAAGCTGCACGAACCGCAAGAGCACGACCATATGCAAGATGCATTGCATCTGCCATGAAAGCGAACAAGCCTGATCTGACCGATCTTTTGCGGTCTCTGTCCAAGGAGAATCCGGCCTGAGACCGTTCACGGAAAGCCAACCAATGGTGCCAACCCCCAACCCCTTTGATGGAGAGAGCGCAGTATGGAAAACAATTCCATAATGAATCTGTCGGAAATGAAGAAGCGGTCCATGGACGAGCTTATGCAGTTGGCTGCCGAGTATGAGGTGGAAAACCCCAGCAGCCTGCGCAAGCAGGAGCTCATATTCGCCATCTTGCAGGCATGTTCATCCCAGAATGGAAACATCTACGGCGAAGGCGTACTGGAGATCCTCCCGGACGGATTCGGATTTCTGCGTTCTCCGATGTACAATTACATGCCCGGCCCGGATGATATCTATGTATCGCCTTCTCAGATTCGGCGTTTCGGTTTGCGCAAAGGCGACGTCGTCTCCGGCCAGATCCGGCCGCCCAAGGAAGGCGAACGCTATTTCGCTTTGCTTCGAGTACAGCAGGTGGGATTCGATCGTCCGGAGCAATCCAAACGGCTGGTCCTCTTCGACAACCTGACCCCAGTCTATCCGGATGAGCGCTTTGTCATGGAAAATGGAGCAGACAACTATTCCTCGCGAATCGTTGACCTGCTGACACCCATCGGCAAGGGTCAACGCGGATTGATTGTTGCTCCGCCCCGGACCGGTAAAACCATGCTCATGCAGATGGTGGCCAACTCCATCATGAGCAATCACCCGGATTCCTATCTCATTGTTTTGCTCATTGACGAGAGGCCGGAAGAGGTCACAGACATGGAGCGGACCGTGACCGGGGAAGTGGTCAGTTCCACCTTCGATGAACCTCCGCAGCGCCATGTGCAGGTGGCCGAGATGGTCCTGGAAAAGGCCAAGCGCCTGGTGGAACGCAAAATGGATGTGATCATCCTTCTGGACAGCATCACCCGCTTGGGCCGGGCCTACAATGCGGTCACCCCTTCCTCGGGCCGGGTCCTCTCCGGGGGGCTGGACGCCAACGCCCTGCAACGACCCAAACGTTTCTTCGGCGCGGCCCGGAATGTGGAGCAGGGAGGAAGCCTGAGCATCATCGCCACAGCCCTTATCGATACCGGTTCGCGGATGGACGAGGTTATTTTTGAAGAGTTCAAGGGAACCGGGAACATGGAGATCTATCTGGACCGATTCCTGGCCGATAAGAGGGTCTTTCCGGCCATCGATCTCAACCGGTCCGGAACCAGGAAGGAAGAGCTCCTTTTGGCCCCGGATGTCCTCAATCGGGTGTGGATCCTGCGCAAGCTCTTGGCCTCTATGAACTCCATTGACGGTATGGAGTTTTTACTGGACAAGATGCGGGGAACCAAGAGCAATCAGGAATTCCTGGACATCATGAATAAATAAGGCGGAGTCTTTGTGTCCCGCATTCTGCGCGTTTTGATCGTTTTTCTGATCATTGTTGTTTTGATGATCCCGCCCCAGATTGCGGCAGCCTTTGGAGAATTCGGCATCAAGGACGAGGCGGAGTTGGGCGAACAGTTCAAGATCTTGATGCAGGCCCAGTTCCCCTTGATCAAGGACCCGTATGTCGTGGACTATATGCAAAAGATCCTCAGCCGGGTCACACAGCCCATGCCCCCGCAGCCTTTTCCGCCTAAAATCAATGTCTTTTTGGACCCGTCTATAAACGCCTTTGCAGCTCCGGCCGGATACGTATTCGTCAACAGCGGGTTGATCCTGAATATGGACCGCGAGGATGAAATAGCGGCGGTCATCGCCCACGAGTTGGCCCATGTTTCGGAAAGACATATCGCCCAGCATATTGAGCAATCGCAAATGATCAGCATAGGGACCCTGGTCGGGGTTTTGGCCGGAGCCTTGCTCGGTGGGGCTGGTTCGGCCCTGGGACAGGCCATGGCTGTAGGCTCCATGGCCGGCGGCCAGGCGGCCTCTCTGAAGTTCAGCCGGGATGACGAACGGGAGGCGGACCGAATGGGCCTGCGTTTTTTGACCCGGGCCGGATACAAACCCGAAGCCATGATGCGCACCTTTGAGCATATGCTCAAAGATATGCGCATGAGCGGCAACGCCGCTCCCCCTGCCTATATGTTGACCCATCCGGGACTCAAAGAGCGGATAGGATCCATCCAGGACATGGTCGAGCATTTTCAGCCTCAGCCGCCCTTGGCCGACGAGGATCTTCAGAGTCTGGCCCGGATCAAGCTGCTTTTGCAAACCAAGTATGCGCCCAGTCCGGAACAATACGGGCCCCTGGATACCAAGGACCAGGATCTGGACTGTTTGCAGCTTTTGGGCAAGGGCATTGCTTTGTGCAAGTTAAACCGTATGGGCCAGGCTCAAAAATCCTTCCAGCGGGCCCTGGCCTGTCAGCCGGAACATCCGCTGTGGCTCAGGGAAGCAGGCTGGTTTGCCTTTCGAAACGGCGATTACCCTCGGGCACGAACCCTTTTGAATCAGGCCCTGAAAACAAAGCCGGATGATTACTTGGCCCGGTACTACCGGGCCCGGGTAGCGGCTGAGCTGGGTGATGCCTCCAAGGCGGTCAGTGACCTGCACCATGTGCTCGAGTCCGTTCCCGAGGACTCCCAGGTGCATAGGACCTTGGGCCGTATTGTTGGCCGCAGCGGGGATCATTTTTTGGGATATCTGCACCTGGGATACGCCCACCTCTACGCCTACCGTCTGCAGGAAGCGGCCGGTTTTTTGGAAAAGGCCAAGGAGCAGGCAAAAAATAAGACCCAGCAGGAGCAGGTGGACAGCCTGGAAAAAGAGTACGAAAAACGAAAAGAGATTCTCTGACCGGCAAGCAAACTTGACAGGATAGTGACTGAGCAGGTACTGACCTGCATCTGTTGTGTTGTATTATCCATTTTACGAGTATTAAGGAGGCGGTATGCTGTTGGAAAGTGTTGCCCATGCCATGGGTCAAGGCGCGGGTGGAGCCGGGGGACAGGGAAATCCCCTTGTGGCCTTCATGCCCCTGATTATTCTGTTTGCCATATTCTATTTCCTCTTGATCCGGCCGCAACAAAAAAAGGCCAAAGAGCACAAAGAGATGCTCAATAATCTCAAGCGCGGGGATGCGGTGATTACCGGCGGCGGCCTGTACGGGCGGATAAGTGCCATCAATGAAGACGTTTTGACCCTAGATCTGGGAAACAATCAGGAAGTCAAGGTCAATCGCGGCTATATCGCAACCGTGACGGACAAAAAGGTCGTGGATTCCGGGAAAAAAGACAAGAAGGCAAAGGCGTCCAAGACCGAGGAATCAGATACCCCGGCCGAGGAATAGTGTCTGGTCGTACATCATCTGTCGCAAAAGAAGAAACGCCTCTGCCTTTGCTGGCGATGAAGAGGAAGCGACGAGTCATGATAGACGGTTCACGAGGTCACAGGGCTGAAGAAACGTATGCAGCCGGTGGTTGGGGACAGGTATAAGGAAATGTTATGAGCGGCTTGCGTTGGCGGATAGTTGTTGCAGTACTCATTTTCGGTTTGGCTGCTGTGTATGCCCTGCCCTCGATCCTGCCGGATAAAGGGCCTCTAGCCAGGCTTCTGCCGGATAAAGAGGTCAATTTGGGCCTGGATTTGAAAGGGGGAGTCAACCTCATCCTGGGCGTGGATATGCAGACTGCTGTGCACAATACCCTGGACCGGATGGGAGAGGAGCTGCGTTCGGAAGCCAGGCAGGAAAAGGTCATCATCCTCAGCCCCAGGGTAAGTTCAGACGCCAGGCTGCGGTTCATGCTCCTGGACCAATCCAAGGCCCAGGAGCTGGAAGAGCTCATCGACAAGCTGTACTCCGGGCAGTTGCGCATCGACGACACTGAGGCCAAGGACAGCAAGGTCACCTATCATCTGGCCATGACCTCGGAGTATCGGGAGAAGCTGCACAAGATGACCATAGATCAGGTCCTCAAGGTCATCCGCAACCGGATCAATCAGTTTGGGGTTACGGAACCGGATATCAGGCGCATGCAGGACAATCGGCTGCAGGTTCAGCTCCCGGGACTGGAAGATACCGCCCGGGCTGTGGATCTCATCCAGCAGACCGCACATCTTGAGTTCAAGCTTGTGGACGACGAGGCGGATGTGGATAAAGCGGTCAATGGAGTAGTGCCTCCGGGAGCTGAACTGGCCTATCTGCAGAAACGGCAGCCTGACGGCTCCTACGATGAACAGCCCATTGTCTTGAAGGACAAGGTGCTGCTCAGCGGTGAACATATTACCGACGCCCAGGTGGCCTTTGACCAGTTCAACCAGCCGTACGTGGCCTTGTCCTTCGACCGCCGCGGGTCGCGCATATTCGAGCGGGTGACCGGAGACAATGTTCGCGAGCGACTGGCCATCGTCCTGGACGGCAAGGTATACTCCGCCCCCAGCATCCAAGAAAAGATCAGCGGTGGACGGGCCAGCATCACCGGGCAGTTCAGCATGGAAGAGGCCCATGATCTGGCCATCGTTCTCCGGGCCGGCTCTCTGCCGGCCCCGGTGGATATCCTCTCTGAACGCAGTGTGGGGGCTTCACTGGGCCAGCAGTCTATTGAGCAGGGCATCCGGTCCATTCTGGTCGGAGGCGCGCTGGTTTTGCTCTTCATGCTCGTATATTACGGTATTGGGGGATTGATAACCGATATCCTCCTCTTTTTGAACATACTTTTGATAACCGCAGTGCTGGCCGGATTCGGGGCCACCCTGACCCTGCCGGGTATCGCCGGGATTATCCTGCTCATCGGGATGGCTGTGGACGCCAGTGTGTTGATCTATGAGCGGATCAGGGAGGAGCTGCGCAAGGGACTCAGCCCCAGGAAGGCTGTGGACGAAGGATTTTCCCGGGCCACCTTAACTATTGTGGACGCCAATGTGACCACGATTGTGGCCGCGATCATCCTCTACCAGTTCGGGACCGGTCCTATCCGCGGCTTTGCCGTGACCTTGTCAGTGGGAGTTCTGGCTTCCATGTTCACGGCCATTTTCGTTTCCAGGATCTTTTTTGATCTCTGGCTCAAGCAGCGTCGACCCGGGTCCAGCCTGAATCTGTAAACCGGGATCGTTTGTTCGAATCTATACATTACTTGGATACATAACAGGAAATATTCCCTATGGGCCTTCGGATTATCAAACCGGACACCTCCATCGACTTCATGAGCAAGCGGTTTTTGGCCATGTGCGTTTCCTTGCTGGTTTTGCTCCTGGGATTGGGGGCCATCGTCCTGCAGGGCGGACTGAACTACGGAATCGACTTCGCCGGTGGAATTAATATTCAAGTCAAGTTTGACCAAGACATCGATGTCGCAAAGGTCCAGAATGTCCTGGACAAAGCCGAGCTGCCTGAGATCCGGGTACAGCGGCTGGGCCTGGATCAGGCCCACGAATATCTGTTGCGCATCTCGGCGGTGGATGCTGATCCCGAAGACATGCGCACCGCGGTGAACAAAGCCCTCAGCCAAGGCATGGACATGGACTTTGACATCCAGCGGCTGGAGATGGTCGGGCCCAAAGTGGGCTCGGATCTGAAGAACAGGGCCTGCAAGGCCCTGTTCTATGCCGTGTTGTTCATTTCCATATACATATCCGGCCGTTTCGAGCAAAAATGGATGACGGCCGGGGTTATGGCCGCCGGTCTGTTGACCGGGTTGTATGTTCTGGGGCTCTTGGCAGTGCCCTTGATCTATCTCATCCTGGCCGCTCTGGTCATCACTTTGGGGCTGAGCTGGTATTTGCGCCTGAACTATGCCTTAGGGGCTGTGGTAGCCCTTATCCACGACGTGCTCATCACAGTGGGAGTCTTTTCCCTGCTGGGCAAGGAGTTTGATCTGACCATAGTGGCCGCTTTGTTGACCATAATCGGCTACTCCCTCAACGACACTATTATTATTTATGACCGGGTTCGGGAGAATCTTCGCTCCAAACATGCCGGATCGCTGTTTGAGACCATCAATACCAGCGTGAACCAAACCTTGAGCAGGACTGTGCTCACCTCAGGGACGACCATCCTGGTGGTTGTCTGCCTGATTATTCTCGGCGGGGGGGTGATTCACGACTTCGCTCTGGCCCTGCTCATAGGGGTCCTGGTAGGTACCTATTCCTCCATCTTTGTGGCCGGATCCCTGCTTTTGGGTATCGGCCCCACCCCGGAGGTGGAATCGGCCGAAGATACGGCGGTTCAGACTGCATAGCCGATGATGCCTCAGGTATTGGCTTCATGGGTAGGAGGTGACTGGAGGATTCGTCGGAGCAAAGCTCGTATGGAACGAGATTTACCTCGAAGAGAGCCTGCCCTTGAGGGCAAGGGCAGCCTCCTTACGGACCGGGATCTTCCAGTAAGGCGGGCTTGACCCCAAGCCCTGCCCTTTTGATAGAAAAGCTTTCCCCTAGTACCGTGTCTTATAAGTTCTGTCCCATATAGTGGCAATTTGTAATGTTGATTTTCTTTTGAAACTTGACCCACTATTCAACGACACGGAAATACGAATTTAATAAACTTATAAATGAAATAGAACCGATTGCCAAAAATTGAGGCAATATTTTTGAGACGCAGTACTAGATTGCCCGGTGAGTCTGATCCCGCTGTATTCGAAGGGTCCGGGCCGGGCAATGACGCAGAGATTGTACCTCTGTGCGTTTTATCACTGATCAATCCGGCAAATTACTTCTTTGTTTGCCCGCTTTGGGGCAAAAAAATATTTCAGATTTGCCGGAGGCAAAGCTGAACAGAAATCAAAGACCACGGGATGTACGTTCATGATCACCATCAATGAGCATTACTTGAAACTGCAGGCTTCATATTTATTTGCCGAGATCAAAAAAAGAGTTGAAGAGTATCAAGAGGCCAATCCGCATACCCGGGTCATCAAGCTGGGTATAGGGGATGTGACCCGCGGGCTTCCGCCGGCCTGCATTCAGGCCATGCACCAGGCAGTGGATGAGATGGCCCAGGATGAGACCTTTCACGGATACGGCCCGGAACAAGGGTACGCCTTTCTGCGCCAGGCAATTGCAAAAAACGATTTCCAGGCCAGGGGGGCCCGGATAGATCCGGACGAGGTCTTTGTCAGCGACGGCGCCAAATGCGACACCGGCAACTTTCAGGAGATTTTGGCCCAGGATGTGCGTGTGGCCTTGCCCGATCCGGTCTATCCGGTGTATCTGGATACCAACGTCATGGCCGGGAGAACCGGACCTGAAGACAGCGGTCGCTACCAGGGAGTGACCTATCTGGAGTGTACCCGGGACAATGGCTATCTCCCACCCGTACCGGACCAGGACGTGGATCTCATCTACCTCTGCTTCCCCAACAATCCTACCGGAGCAACAATCTCCAAGCAGGGTCTGCAAAAGTGGGTTGACTACGCCCGTGAACATGGGGCCTTGATCCTGTTTGATGCGGCCTATGAATGCTTTATTCGGGATGAAGATCTTCCGCACTCAATATATGAGCTGCCCGGGGCCAAAGAAGTGGCCGTAGAGTTTCGCAGCTTTTCCAAGACCGCCGGTTTTACCGGGACCCGTTGTGCGTACACTGTGGTGCCCAGAGAGTGTCGGGCCTGGACCAAAGATGGAAGCCGTGTCTCATTGCACGATCTGTGGTTTCGGAGACAGAGCACCAAGTTCAACGGGGTTTCCTATCCTGTGCAGCGGGCTGCACAAGCCGTGTATTCACCGCAGGGGCAGGCCCAGGTCCGGGAGTTGTCGGATTTTTATCTGGACAATGCAGCCCGCATCAAGCAGGACATGCTTGATTTGGGATTTGAATGCGTGGGCGGAGAGAACTCCCCGTACATATGGATCTATGGGGGGCGCAGCTCCCGGGAGTTTTTCGATCTTTTGCTCAACAAGGCCGGTGTGGTCTGTACCCCCGGCGTTGGTTTTGGCCGCTGCGGGGAGGGATTTATCCGCATCAGCGCCTTCAACAGCCGGGAGAATGTACAGGAGGCCATGCAGCGCATCCGCCAAGCCCTGGTCACGTAAACCTCATCCAATGAAAGTGAGATACCTGGATGCGACGAGCACATGCAGAAAAGAGCAACGAGCACTGCCTGATGTTCAGGGATTTTGTATCTACTCTGGATGCCCCGGTACTTTTGCATGACAAAAGCACTGTATACGACTGGGTAAGGAACGCAGTCCAGCCGGAGGATAAAAGCCATGCGCCGGACACAGGTATGGGACGCCTTGCAATCCGAAGGGCCGATGGATGAGATCCTGGTTAAGGGCTGGGTGCGCACCAGGCGGGACTCTAAGGGTTTTTCCTTTTTAGAGATAAATGATGGCTCCTGTCTCAAGAATCTGCAGGCCATCGTCGACCATGACCTGCCCGGTGCAGAGATGTTGGAGCACGTGCACACCGGAGCAGCTGTCAGCTTACAGGGCAGTCTCACTGAATCGCCGGGCAAGGGACAGCGTTGGGAGCTCAAGGCTTCAGGGATTGAGCTGCTGGGGGCTGTCGACCCGGAGTCCTACCCGTTGCAAAAGAAACGCCATTCAGACCAGTTTTTGCGCTCCCTTCCTCAGATCCGGGCCCGAACCAACAAGTACGGGGCCCTGTATCGCCTCCGATCCGAGCTGGCCTGGGCGGTACATGCTTTTTTCCATGACCGGTCATTTGTCTACGTGCACAGCCCCATCATCACCGGCCTTGATTGTGAGGGGGCCGGGGAGCTCTTCCGGGTAACCAACCTGGACCTGGATCATTTGCCGTCTACCAGCAAGGAGCAAGACGAACAGGACTTCTTCGGCCAAAAGGCCTATCTGACGGTCTCCGGACAGTTGACAGCAGAGGTTCTGGCCTGCGCCCTGGGCAATGTATACACCTTTGGGCCCACCTTCCGGGCCGAGAACTCCAACACCCCTCGACATGCAGCTGAGTTCTGGATGGTGGAGCCGGAGATGGCCTTTGCCGACCTGGAAGAAGACATGGATCTGGCCGAGAATCTCATCGTGTCCTGCATCCTGCATATCCGGGAAAAATGTGCTCAGGACCTGGAGCTTTTTACCCGTTTTGTGGACAAAGGCCTGAGCGAAACCCTTGATCTGGTTACTGCCGGTCCTTTTGTCCGCTTGCCGTACGCAGAAGCAGTATCCATTCTGCAACAGGCCCATACAAAGCAAAAGTTTGAATTTAAGCCAGAGTATGGTGCCGATCTGCAGACCGAGCACGAGCGTTTTCTGGTCGAAAACCACTTTCAGCGACCAGTCATCGTTCATGACTATCCCCGGTCCATAAAGCCCTTCTACATGCGCCAGAATGAGGACGGCGAGACTGTTGCGGCCATGGACGTCCTTGTGCCTCGGGTGGGCGAGCTTGTCGGAGGAAGTCAGAGGGAGGAGAGGCTGCCTGAGCTTGCAGCCAGGATGCAGGAGATGGGCCTGGACCTGGAGGAGTACAGCTGGTACCTGGATCTTCGCCGCTTCGGGACGGTGCCCCATGCCGGATTCGGCCTCGGTTTTGAGCGCCTGCTGATGTTCATCACCGGGGTGCACAATATTCGCGATGTCCTCCCTTTTCCGCGCACACCCAAGCATTTGCAGTTTTAGCCCCTCGTGATCAAACTGGCGGCTGCCGCCAGAGGATGCGCTCAAGCTAAACAGGTGTTCAGGGCTATCTTAACATCTGATCAGGAAGTGTTGATTCTGAGCCCAAAGCTTTTTCAGGGACCTGCCTATGATGGCCGGGAGGTCTTGGCCCAAACCGGGCCTTATCCTTTTTTGCGTTTTGTGGCACATTCATTGAATGTCTTTGGGGATGAAGTAAGGAATACCCTGGTCTGGATAGAGTAAGAACAGTACGCAGGGTGATTGCGACACAAAAATTCTATCCTTGCCTCGGCGTAGCAAGGAAATGAGGAGGCTGATTATGTCCCAAGAGGCGATGAATGTCCTGGTAGTGGGCGGTGTGGCCTGTGGACCAAAGACCGCAGCCCGGATCAAGCGACTGCAGCCGGACACCAATGTAACCCTGATAGAAAAATCCAATCATGTATCTTTTGGGGCCTGCGGCATCCCGTATTTTATTGAGGGGCACTGCGAGAGCGTGGATACCCTGTACGAAACCCCGGTGGGGGTTAAGCGGACCCCGGAGTTTTTTGAAAAAGCCAAGGGCTTTCAGGTCAAGACGAATACCGAGGCCCTGCACATCGACCGAGAAAAAAAGAAAGTCCGGGTCAAAGACGAGGCGAGTGGAAGCGAAGAGGATATGCCCTACGACAAGCTGGTTTTGGCCACCGGCTCTACCCCCTTCACTCCTCCGATCCCGGGCATAGACAAGAAAAACATCTGGACCATCAAGACCTCAGAAGATGCCGAAGGTGTGGCTGCTTCCATTGATCCGCCGGAGGGTAAAAAGGCGGTGATTATAGGAGCCGGACTCATCGGGATCGAGATGGCCGAAGGCCTGAAGAGCCGTGGATGCGAGGTGACCATTGTGGAGATGTTCGATCAGATCATGCCCCAAATCCTGGACTATGATCTGGCCACCCTGGCTGCCAAGCATATTCGGGCCAATGGAGTGGATCTGGCCCTTGGTGAGCAGGTCGTCGGCTTCACAGGTCAGGATGCAGTCACCGGAGTACAGACCAAAAACACCACCTTCGACGCCGATGTGGTCATCGTTTCTGTCGGGGTGCGACCCAACGATTCCCTGGCCAAAGAGGCGGGCCTGGAGACCCATCCCAAAGGAGGCGTGCGCATCAATTGTCACGGCCAGACCAGTGATCCGGATGTATACGCCGGAGGCGACTGCGCCATCAACGATTCCATCTTGAGCTATCTGTGCGCTGAGCTCTATGTGCCCCTGGGCTCAACGGCCAATAAGCACGGCCGGGTCATCGCCAATCATATCTGCGGACAGACCACTCCCTTTTCCGGAGTCATGAGCACCAGCATATGCAAGGTGTTCGGCATGACCTTGGGACGAACCGGGCTAAGCCACGGACAGGCAAAGAAGCTCGGTTATCAGGTAGAAAGCGCCTTATGGACCGGCCCGGACCGGCCGCACTACATGCCCGGCAGTGGACCCATCGCCATTAAGCTGGTGGCTTCCAAGCGCAATAGAGGCCTGCTTGGAGCCCAGGTCCTGGGTACCGGGGATGCGGCCAAACGCCTGGACGTGGCTACAGCCGCTGTGCATTTCAATGCGTCTTTGGATGATGTGGGGGCCATAGATATCAGCTACGCTCCGCCTTTTTCCCCGCCCATTGATCCTTTGATCACCGCCAGCCATGTGCTGACCAATAAGATGGACGGTCTGGCCAATGGGTTGCTGCCCATGGAAGCCAAGGAAATCATGGATTCTCAGAAGGACATCCTTCTCTTGGACGTGCGCACTCCGCAGGAGTTTTCCGCCATGCGTCTGCCCGACGATCGGGTGGTGCACATCCCCCTGGGCCAGTTGCGGGAAAGACTGCATGAACTGCCCAAAGACAAGGATATCCTGGCCTTTTGCAAGGTCAGCATGCGCGGATACGAAGCCCAGCGAGTGCTGCAGGCTGCGGGATATGATCGGGTCTGGTTCATTGAGGGCGGGCTCATCGGATGGCCTTTTGAGGTGGAAATGGAGAAATAGTCCTGCGTTCGGATTTGCTACCGCAAATCTGAACATACTTTACTCTCTCGACTTTGCCAGCAGGTGAAAAAACTGCTGCACGAACTTGCCGGAGATGACGTCGAAAAGGGAAAACCGGGGCAGGCACTGACCGTCTTCCCGGCCGGTGAACTGAGCCATGATCTGTGCAGACAGGGTGTCCAGCTCCTGCTGGTCACCCTGGATTCTGGACTGCTCCTGGAGATCGCTCATTCGGCACTGCACCGGACGCACGGCATACAACAAACAGGTGGTGTCCTTGAGCAGGGGACAGGCGGCTGCGGTTTGGGCAAAGGAAGTATTTAAGGAGAGATCGTCTGTTTCCATAAGTTCATCATGCAAGGTCTGCAATACAGCTCCGGCTAGATGTGCTTTACTTATACATTCCTCCCGCTGGATACTGCTTAAGCCACTGTTCATCCGCTTGTGGATCAGGACCGCCTCGGCCAGGCTGACCCGGACAATGCTGTAGCAGCATCCGTCATGATCACGCCCGCATCTCGGGGTGTCCTCGGGGACATAAGCGTCCAGATCAGCCAGGAATTCTTGCAAGCGATCAATAAACTGGTTCAGCCGGTCATCCCCCTCTGGAAGCAGACACGGCTGGCCTACGGTCAAAATCCCTTCCTTTTGACCATAGCTGCGCAGCATTCTTTTTTGAGCATGTTCCGTGGGCTGGGAGCGCAGGCCGTTCATGACCTTTCTGGCCCTTTTGGGACCGAGCCCCTTGCGCAGCAGATAGGAATAGACCACGGTCCCGGTCCTGCCGATTCCGTGCCGGCAGTGGACAAGCACTTTTTTGCCCAGGTATATGGCTTCATCCAGCCAGTCCAGAGCCTTTTCCAGCTCATCCACATCCGGGGCTTGCTCGTCGGCAATGGGCAGAGAGTAGACCTCAAAACCCTGTTCCCGTTCCACCTCCACCAGGTCCTCAATTTCCAGACACAGATTCATGATGGCTTGGATGGACTGCTCTTTGATGCTTTGAAGTTCTGCATAGGACATGGGGGCATGGCCCACTGCCAAATGTGGAGTGACCCAGTTTAAGGGATAAGCCTGGGAGTTACCGGCTGGCCGGCGTTTGAACAGAGAGAAAATCATCGATCTCATCCAGGATTGCGGTCGTGAGGCGGTCCACCTCATGCATGGTTTCCAAACGCATGTCCAAAAGGACGGTCTTGCCCAAAACAAAGCCCAGGACCTGCAGGTTCCTGTAGCAGGCATTGTGATCCTGACGTTCGAACCAGGCCTCGAGCATATCCGCTCTGAGCCGGGAACGGAAGCCAAAATGTTCCAGAATGGAGGCGATAATCTGCAAACGGTGCTGTCGCTGCTCATCATTGCCGCCCCCGCCTTTGAAGCTGAACTGCAGGTAGTTGTGTTCCACATTGGTGCAGACCACGGCATCAACGACCGCAAAGTGATAGCCGAATCTGAGCATGGCGTGGACATAATCCCTGGCCAGGATGGCATAACTGCTGAATTGCGTCGATTTTTCCACAGCAGTGAAGTTGGAGGTGCTCTTATAATAGGCATCCCAATCGTAGTGCAGGATGTTCGGATCCCACTGGACCGCCGGAGCAGACAGCCCGGCCCACAGCCCAAGCAGAGGCCGGCTCTGAATCTGGTTTACCCCGACCACCTTGGACGCTTGGGCTTCCGGGACCAGACCCTGCCCTACATCCAGGACATGCAGGACCAGGGGAAGCCCGGATTCCAGGCGCTTGGCCCCGAAGCGGTTGAGCCCCCGTCTGCCTACCAGAGAAAACATCTCCCGTACTCCGGATTCATGGCCAAAACGGACAATATCATGCAGGCTTTTGCACCCCTGGATGCTGAAATCGTCCGCATCCGGGTCGCGCAGATGCAGGGCGGCCAGAAAGGGCAGGGCCTTCTCCAGTCTGCGCTGGACTTCAGATGTGGGCGTGGAAGACTGGGATGATGTGCAGGTCTTCTCGGGCGGTCCTTGAAACATTGCTCCGGCCAAAACCAGACCTTGATCTGCATCCACACTGATTGGTGTATCCTGGACAAGGTCTTGAAACCCGGAGACATTGCAGAGTACCGGGATGTGAGCTTCCCGGGCGACAGAGGCGAAATGGCAGGCCGGGCTTCCCTGTTCGGCCAGAATCCCTCCAGCTTGATCCAGGACAGGGGTCAGTTCCGGAGGCAGGGTCTTGACCACCAGGATGCAGCCAGGCGGGATTTCCAGCCAATCCTTATCATTTTGCAGCCGGTGCACAGTGCCTGAGACCCGGCCTGAACTGACCCACTGTCCCTGACCCAGGACCGGGGCTGTGTATTTCCGGGCGGCAAGGGTGGTCTGCGGGGTGTAAAAATGCAAAGGGCGGGACTGGACAATGAACAGCTGACCTGCGGTATCCAGGACCCATTCCACATCCTGGGCCGAGTCAAAAGTCTGATCCAAAATCTGTCCGGCCTGGTACAGCCGGTCCAGCGTGTTTGCATCCAGGAGGACTTCTCCGGAGCTTTCGGCCTCCCAGCTTGGTCCCTTGGCCCTGAGGGCAGTCCAGGCCTGATAATTTGAGCCGGCGGCCAGTTCCTGTCCGCTGCCGCGGACCATGTAGGTATCCATGCATAAAGGTTCGTCTGCCCGCCTGGTGTACAGGATGCCGCTGACTGCAGGCTCCAGCATAGGCATGATGATGACGGCCATGGGGGTCTGCAGGTCGGTATATCCCCGGCGGACTCTGTAGTACAGGGCATGAGCCGAGTACTTGCTGGCCAGGACGGACTTATAGGCCTGCCCCCAGTCCGGGGCCGGGACATGCAGGTGGCTTTCATATTGCCCGGCAAATGAGGCCTGCCGGTCCTCGGCCACAGCACTGCTGCGCACGGCCAGGGAGGCACTTTCCAGGCCCTCGGCCTCCAGGACGGACCAGACGGCCTGGGAGATTTCATTCGGCACCTCTGCCTGCATGATTTGGGCCTGGATATCGCGGCTGACCACACTGTATTCCTGTTCTGCTTCCGGACCCAGACGGGCCAGCTGACTGTTTATCCATTCCCGCAGGTTGTTGTCCTGCAAAAAACGGCCAAAGGCCCGGGTGGTGATGACCAGTCCGCAGGGAGTTGGGAGATGGAGTTGACTGCGGATATATGACAGTGTCGCTCCTTTGCCTCCGGCCAGCTCTTCGCTGTGGTTCTCTTGCAGGGATTGGGCATAAGGGGGGTCTGTAGGGGGATCTGCCTCTACCAGAGCCAAACGGGCATAGAAGGTATATTTTCGCCGGTAGTTGTCCAGCAGGGCGTAGCGCACAGGGTGGAAGGCGCTCAGGCTGGCTGTGAGCTCGCGGATCTCCGAGTTCAAGCGGAAAAAAAGGTCTTTAATGTATTCGATATCGCAGGCCAGATTCCGCTGCCGAATTTCCTCCAGCCGGGATATAAGCTCCAGGGCCCGGACATCGCGAGTGCGCAAGTGTTCAAACGCAGAGTATTTTTTCTGGATCAGTCTGGCGGGAAGAAAAAGCTGATACGCCCAGTTTTCCAGCATATGCCTGGCCCCGGCCAGTGTTCTTTGCCCCGGGCTCAGGGGCTCCAGTCCGGCAGCGGTCTCGCGAGGGCGTCTGAGTCTCACGTCAGCTCCAGAGCCTGGCACACGGCGGCAACTTTTTCTTCCAGTTCCTTTTTGTCGATCGGTTTGACCAGATACTCTCTGGCCCCGGACTTCAAGGCTTCCTGGGCTGTCTCCAAAGTTGGGTAGCCTGTGAGCATGAGGACTTGTGTTTGAGGTGAAATCTTGCGCAGTTCCTTTAACACCTCTACACCGCTCATCTTCTTGAGCTTGATATCCAAAATGGCGATATGCACTGTCTGCTTTTGGGTAGAGTCGAGGGCTTCCTGCTCTTCGGTGAACACAGTGACCGTATGGCCTTTGCGCTCCAGGATCCGCTTGATCATCACTCCGGCGTCCAGGACGTCGTCCAAGACTATGATATTGGCCATATACAGCTCCTTAAAGTATAAGGGGTGTCATACGAGGAAAACCAGGGAAGTACGAGAAAGATTCCGGTCATGAACTCGTATGAGGCTAGCATTTACTCCGCAGAGGGTCAGCCCTTAGGGGCAAGGACGGCCTCCTTGCGAGCCGGGCTCTTCCGGTAGGGCGGGCGTGACCCCAAGCCCTGCCCTCTTTGCCGGTTTTATACTGGATCAAACTGGCCGCCGCCAGAGGCGGTGTGAAACCTGAAACCACCCTCCAACCTGCCATCTTACTCCAATACCTCAGCAAAACCGATCACCCCCTTCCCTGCCCTCGGGTATGGGCCAGCTCTTCGCACTCTTCATCCGGAAGGGTCATCTCCCACAGGGGAAGCTCGACGAGAAAAACGGTTCCCGGACCGCTGGGGCTGGTCTCCATACCGGCCAGGTATTCCTTGGGGGCCGGGCTGAGCACATTGATCCGCCCTCCGTGGTCCTTGATAATCCCGAAGGTCACGGACAGCCCCAGCCCGGTGCCCTTGCCCACCGGCTTGGTGGAGAAAAAAGGGTCAAAGATCTTGTCCAGGACCTCCTGCTTGATCCCGGAGCCGGTATCGGCCACGGTGATGGCCACCCGTCTCCGGTGGGCGCAGAGCTTGGTCGAGATTCTGATATACCCGTCGCTTTCCACTGCATCAAAAGCATTGTTGAACAGATTCATCCATACCTGTTTCAGCCGGTCCTTGTCGCCCTCGATCTCCGGGATGTTGGGATCAAAATCAGTAATAATCTCCACCCGGTTCAGGCTGAAGGTATGTTCGACCAGGGAGATGACTTCCCGGATGGACTGGTGGATATCCACATCACCCTTGGTAGTTGCTGATTGCCTGGAGAATCCGAGCAGATCGGAGACGATGCTGCTGCAGATCTTGGTCTGCTTTTCAACAATCCCCAGGTCATCGGCCATCTGGGAATCGCTGTCCACGTCATCCAAAAGCATTTGTACATAGCCGAGGATAATCCCCAGCGGGGTATTGATTTCATGGGCCACGCCCCCGGCCAGACGTCCCAGGTCTTCCATTTTTTGAGAATGGATGAGCCGTTCCTGGTACTGCTTGATGACTGTGATGTCCCTGGCGGCCAGAAGGAGGCCGGAGATGGCCCCCTGATCGTAAACCGGAACCTTGACGATGTGGAACCAGGTCGAGGTGTCCCCCTGCCGGACACTGATCTCTTTGGACAGGGACTGGCCTGTTTGCAGGATCTGCATATCCTCGTGATAGTTCTGATCGGCCTGGTATTCGCTGAAGATATCGCTGTCTGTCTTGCCTATGATATCGGACTCACTGAGCCGGAAATAGGAACAAAAGGCCTTGTTGGCCACCCGATAGGTCAGATTCCGGTCCTGAAAGGCGATCATGTCCGGGGTGACGTCCAGGACTGTCTGCAGCAGCTCCTTCTGCCTGGACAGCTCATTCTCGGTGGCCGAAAGTTCCTGTATACGTTCGTTTAAGGTCATGGCCATATAGTCAAAGGCCTCGGCCAGCTCCTGGATCTCATCTCCCACATTGTCCTTGTATGCTGGGCACTCACGACATGATTCCATATTTCTGGGCGCATGGTCCGGATGATAGATGGGGCACAGGGTGCCGCTCACATACCAGCAGCGGCGCCGGGTATCGCCGTAGGCCGGGCAGTCCGTGGCCCGGCATCCGGTTATCTCCCAGCAATTTTTCGTCAGTTCCGGTGCCGAATGCACCTCCAGGTTGCCCTTGATCATCTCAGTTGCGCATTCGGTCAGGGACTTGATCCGGGAAGTGAATCTGTTGGAAAACCAGGAGGCCACACCCAGGGCCAGGACAGTTATGGTCCCGGTCAGGCCGAAGATGGTCAGACTGAGACGATTGATCATCTCTTCCAGGCGCTGGCGGTGCAGACCGAGACGGACCGTGCCCACTTGGGTATCGCTGATCACAATGGGCTGGGCGATGTCGTATAAGGTGCCTTTGCCGGTGCTGACCAGGCGCACGCTTTCCTGGCCGGTGTCCTGGGAGTGGACATGAAGGAGGTCTTCCGGGAAGCCCTGATCAAAAGAGTGAACCAGGACCTGGCCGGTGCGGTCCAGGATGAAAGAGTACATGACATCTGAATTGCCGGTGTGCACCTCGTCGACCAGGCCTTTGAGGCGCAGGAAATCCCGGGCCAGAAGCGGCTCCTCCGATCTGTAGGCCAGGCTGGAGGCCAGGGCAAAGGCCCTTTCCTTATTTTCCTGAATCAGACCGGTGGAGGCGATGTGGGTGGTGATCAGGCCCAGGACAAGCCCCAGACTGAGGATGACTGTGAACAGTCCCAGGTTGAGCTTGGTCTTGAACTTCAGTCTGGACAGAACAAAGCGGTGCCTACTCACGCCACTTCACCCCGGTCTGGCTGGCGAGTTCCCGGACAGGATCGAACTCCTTGTCTGCAGCGAAAATGATACGCTGGATATGGGCCTGGGCCAAAATTTCTTCTTCCTCAGATTTGTCCCGGTCCAGAGCGCAGAGGGCCTTGGTAATTTGGTTCACTGTCTCGGCATCCAGTCCCTCGCGGACGGCATAGACCCAGCCCGGATAGCGTTTGGTGGTAGCCAGAACCCGAATGGCTGAGAGATCCACCCGGTCCTGCATCAGATCCAGGGTCCCTTCCCGGATGGACCCGATATCGTATTCACCCAGGTACACGGCCTGGACCACTTTTTCCTGCTTGCCCCCTGGCCCGGGAGAAAACTCAATACGCTGGAAATCGTCTTTGTCCAGGCCGTGTTTCTGGAAATAGGCCAGGGCGAAGAGATATCCTCCAGCCGAGGTCGGAGAGACGGCCATCCAGCGTTTCTCGCGACAATCCTGGATGTTTTGAATGGCCTTATTGTCTTTTCGGCAGATGATCTGCCCCCGAAAGGTGGATTTGCCGTCCTGCTCCACGGTCCGGGCGATGGCCCGGGCTTGAAACCGGTCCGCGATCTGAATATAGACCAATGGATTGGAAAAGGAGATGTCGATTTTGCCCTCACCCACCATCTGCACATGCTGGGCAAAGGAGTCCGGAAAGACCTGGCGGATCGGCAGCCCGGTTTCTTGGCTCAGATACCGAACGATGCGATGATGGCGGTCAAAAGATACGCGATGTGAATACTGGGGCAGATAGGCATAGGTCAAAGAGTCCAGATCTTTTGGGGAATTGATCTGGATGCGTTTGCTCAGATCCACCTCGAGCTGCGGCTCTCCCTGATCGCAGCCAGATAAAAGACATATGCAAAGCACTGCGGCAACCACAAGGAGCATTGTCCGGAACGGTTGAAAGGAGATCATACTCAAAGTCTAGCAATCAGCTGAGCAGAAGGCAACAGCAGCAAAGGATGTCTTTTGCAGGCCGGTATTTTTTGGGGAAAGTGATGAAGAGCCGAGGCCCAGTAGCCCGGTTCTCTCCGAGGGCCGGGGGTTTTAAGAAGATCGAAGAGGCTGGGCCTCGGAGAGAACCAGCCCTACCCCGGAAAGGCCGGGGATCTTTTTCTTCGTTCCCAGGGTTTATCCAGTGAACTTTCTTCCAGCTCACCGGGGGTCCTCCCTGGGAACGTCTTTTTCTTATGGCTCCGGCCATCTTTTTATTTTTTGCTATGTTAGAAGAAGACCGACAAGTCAGCTAACTTCTCGTTCCATGTGAGTATATCAGATTGAGATTCCATGATATTTCTTGATTTGCTTGGCTGATGCCTGAAAATGTGCCCAGGTATGTTTTAAAAGTATCATATCCGCATGAACTGGGCCTTTTGAAGCTCTTATGAAACAAGATTTTACCCCTAGAGATGGCCTGCCCGGCACTCACTTTCATTTCAAAAGTTACTATCAAAAACAAACGCCCATTCTCAAAGTGAGTGCCGGGCCCAGCCCTCTTCATACTCTGTTTCTTTCTCGATCAAACTGGGCGTCTGCCGCCTGAGGTCCTGCCATGGCGGGACTGATCCAGCCAAAGGCCGGACTGAACATCATTGGTACCTTACACCTGAGAACATAATTAGTGTGGGGTCCTTGGGCACGGCAATTGGCAAGCGAGACCATTCGTGGTATATGAATAATTAAGGCATCAAAAATGCCGAAGAATCTCCAGCTGTCATAACTTTACAGTCAAGAGATTTTGCATAGGTATTTGTTTATGTTGACCATAATCTTGTTGCAAACTGTAAGTATCAATTATTTTCCCCTATAAGGAGGACGCACGTGGCCATTATTGCCGTTCTGGACGATGTGCTCGATGCAGCAGTTATGGTTCAAAGGATTCTTCAACGCCAGGGCCATACAGTTTATCCGTTTACCGAAGAGGATGAGTTTTTTACCTATGTTCGGGACAACCAGGTGGACCTGGCCATTTTGGACATTAAGCTCAAGAAGCTGAGCGGCATCGAGGTCCTGGAAGAGGCCAAAAAGGTGGTCCCTGCTATCCGGGTCCTCATGCTGACTGGATACCCGACCCTGGAGACCGCCCAGAGGGCCTTGCAACTGGGGGCCGACGAATACCTGGTCAAGCCGATCGATAAGCATGAGCTGGAGGACAAGGT
Organism: Thermodesulfobacteriota bacterium; assembly: GCA_051749205.1. Classification (GTDB taxonomy): domain Bacteria; phylum Desulfobacterota; class Desulfovibrionia; order Desulfovibrionales; family Desulfothermaceae; genus Desulfovermiculus. Next base: position 23,860 of record JBNJII010000040.1, read on the forward strand.
GGCCCAAGTCCTGGCCGGTAAATCATCTGGGTCAACGTGATGTGGCTTCGGGATATTTTGAAGTACTGGTCGCGTCAGGTTCTTGCTCCGGGCTCACAGCTGCGAAGAAAATACCAGTATTTTCGAGATCTCCTGGCCCAGGACCGGCACTGCCTGGAAAAAATGGCTGAGATCGAAGAGATCCATTATCGGGGTCTGCCCTGCGATTATGCCAAAGTGGTCAGGCTGTGCCAGGAGCTGGTTTTGGACGTTGAGCTGCTCATCAAGAGCCTGATTGCCCTGAATCCTCTGCGCTACCGCATCTTGAAGGACTATAATGATAAGGTGGCCTTTTATGTCCAGCTGGCCCTGAGTCTGAAGCCCTGCCCGCCTGATCCTCCCTATGTCCTGGATTTGGCCAGTGATCACTGCTCTCCGGAGCTGGTGGGGGGCAAGGCTACACATCTTGCCTTGATCAAAAAGCATGGGTTCCCAGTACCTGATGGCTTTTGCATCACCACCCGGGCCTTTGACTTTTTTGTGCAGACCAATCAACTCCGGTCATCAATAAATCGAATCTTGAGCCACATCTGTCTGCATTCCGACCAGCTGGAAAAACGGTCCGCCGAGCTGCAGGAACTCATTTACCAGGCCGAGGTTCCAGAGGAACTGTCCAGGGAGGTGGAGGGCACAATGCACAGGTTTGCGGCTCAGAGCCTGGCTTTTCGCTCCAGCGCCTGCGGGGAAGACAGTGAACTCAGCTTTGCCGGACAGTATACAAGCCGGCTCAATGTTCGGCCCCAGGACTGGATTCAGGCCTACAAAGAGGTCCTGGCCAGCAAATATTCGGTCCCGGCCATCAGCTATCGCATCCGGGCCGGACTGCCTGACGAGATGCTGTCCATGGCTGTGCTGGTCCTGGATATGATCCCGGCCCTGGAAAGCGGGGTGGTCTATACTTCAGATGTCACCAATCCAGAGTATACCGGTATCTATATGGTGCCCGGTCTGGGGGACAAACTCATGGGAGGAGAGTGTCGGGCCAGGGAGTTTTTGGTGCCCAAAGGGCCCAAGCCTGCCTCTGCATCAAATGAGCGGCCGTACTTGCCCAGACTTTTGAGTTATGCCTGGGAACTGGAGGAGTTTTTCGGTGGAATCCCTCAGGATATCGAATGGGTAGTGGATGAAGGGCATGAAATCCATCTGGTTCAGAGCAGGCCTCTGCAAGGTGTTTGCGTTCCAGCCCATTCGTGCCAATTGGATCTTCCAGTCTTGGCTCGAGGGCAGTGGGCTTCTCCGGGGCGGGCCGGCGGGACTTTGTTCAAAATACAGTCCAGGGCGGATATTTTCCACATACCGTTCGGCGCTGTCGTGTTCACTCCCGGACTGTACCCGGAGTTGGCAGCCGAAGTGCACACCATATCCGGGATTATCGCCGCACACGGGAGCGCTGCCAGCCATTTGGCCACTGTAGCCAGGGAGGCGAAAGTCCCGGTAATCATACTTCCCGACCAGGATATCCAGAATTGGGAAGACGGGCAGCAGATTGTTGTGGACGCTGACTTGGGGCTCATCCATGCCGGGACATCCAAAGACATACACTTTGAGCTTCCCCGTCCGGAAACCTGGATGACCGCCAAAATGCCCCGGATATTAGAAAGCATTTCTTCCCTGAACTTAAAAGATGCCCAGTCTCAGGAATTCATCCCTGAAAATTGCCGTTCTCTCCATGATCTGATCCGTTTTGCCCATGAAATGGGGGTCCGCGAGATGTTTTCCCTGGCCGATCCCAGGGGCAAGGGGCTTGGGGATTCCAAGATCCTGGATCTTGATCTCCCTCTCACCTTCCGGGTGCTCAATCTGGAAGAGGGTTTGGATTCCAAGGCCGGGAAGCTGCAAACAATCCGGCCAGAGCATATTACCAGCAAGCCGTTTCAGGCCCTGTTTCAGGGCTTGGCCCAGGAAGGTATTACCTGGGACCACAGCACATGGCATTTTGATTGGCAGGAATTCGACAAAATGAGCGCCGGAATATTTGATCCGACCAAGTCCCCGACCCTGAGCAGCTATGCCCTGGTGGCCAGGGATTATATGCACGCCCTGCTCAGGTTTGGCTATCACTTTGCAGTGGTTGATGCCTTGATCAGTGAGCGTAAAGATCAAAACTATGTCCAATTCAGCTTCAAGGGAGGGGGTGGAGGGGAGGAGCAGAAAGTCCTCAGACTGGAGATCATTCGCAGAGTGCTTGGGAATTTTCATTTTCAGGTCCAGATCAAGGGGGAGTTGTTGACTGCTGAACTGGCCCGGGAGGATTTGGAGGTCAGCAGGCAGGCTCTGGTTATCCTCGGATATGTTCTGGGCCGGACCAGACTCATGGATTTGGGCATTGAGTCAGAGCAGGTGCCTGTCCGGATCAATGAAATTATCGAGGAAATTCATGCAGCTCTGGCCATTTAAAAAAAAGTCCAGCCAGAATGAAGTTGCTCGCTGGGTGACCGCGCATCTGGCGGTAAGTCACGCCCCCATGTCGTATGACCAACTGGACAGACTCAAAGAAGCCGGCATTGACGCCATCTTGAATCTGTGTGCTGAATTTCCGGATCTGCCCCTGATCGAACAGCAGGCGGGATTTGAAGTCTATTATCTGCCGGTGGAAGATGAAGAAACACCGGAAATGGAAGCCATGGACAATGCCCTGGAATGGATGGACGAGGCAATTTTTTTGGGCAAGAAAGTTCTGGTCCATTGCCGGCACGGCATCGGCAGGACCGGGACTCTGGCCAGTGCCTATCTGCTGCGCAAAGGGTTCAGCCCCAAGCTGGCCCAAAAGAAGCTCAGCCCGTTGCGATCACGCCCGGCCAACTATGATCAATGGAGCCTGCTCAGGAAGTACGGGAAAAAACAGGGCGGGCTGAAAATGCGCGAGCCAAGCCTGGAACAAAAGCAGGTCGTCGATCTGGCCCCTTTTTTCCAGGACCTGGAGGCCATTTTCAGGCATGTGGATGAGCGGATTGCAGATCAGAAACTCTGCGGTCGGGACCATATGCGCTGCTGTGGAAACCGGGTCATGCTCAGCCTGGTGGAGGCAGTGTATGTTTCACACAAGATAAACACCCTTTTTGACCGGGACAAAAGGCACGGGCTGATCCAAAAAGCGGTAAAATGGCAGGCAAAGCCTGAGTTTAGCAAAAACAGCGGGGAGCTTGGGGGTGAAGAATTTCTCTGTCCCCTGAACCATAACCAGGCCTGCACCCTTTTTGAGCATCGCCCCCTTGCCTGTCGTTTGTTTGACAGCCCGGAGCTGGGCTGGGAGAAGAAAGAAGGGCTACACGAGGCGGTTTTTGCCGTTTCTCAAAGCATGTTTCTGGCATTTGGGGGCCGATTTCTGGAACAGGACCTGCAGTTGGAGCTGACTCGGGTCGTTTCTGGTAAATATGTTCAGGACTTTTTCACTCTTTTGATGCGCACAACATAGCACAGCCCGCCCCGGTCGGGGCGGGCTGTGCTATGTCCGAGGAAAACAAAAGATCAGGCCCCTTTTTTGACCACCCGGGTCTTGATGTACTTCATAAGCGGGGTTCCACCATCCTTTTCCGTGGTATTGGGGCGTTGAATTCCTGGAGGATTGCACCCGCCG
>JBNJII010000041.1:0-26077 GCA_051749205.1 Thermodesulfobacteriota bacterium
ATCGATTTGGGTTTTTTCTTTGTTTTGAATTGTATTTTTTAAGTCATTTATTCCGATTGTTTCGAATTTCGGATTTCGATATTCGAATTTAATAAACTTATAAATGAAATAGAACCGATTGCCAAAGATTGAGGCAATATTTTTGAGACGCAGTACTAGACTCAACCCCCGGTCGCTGGCTTGGCCGTCCGGGACCGCCAGGCCCCAGCCTGGCTTCCTTGATGCGAGCTTTGCGAGCATCTGGCCTCAGAAAGTGGCTGGAGCCACAAGAGAAGACGTCCCCAGGGAGGACCCAGGGAACGAAGAAAACAACATTGAGGCCTCGCGTCGCTTGGCCTGGCGGGCGAAGACAAGCTTCGCCCCTACGATTTTAACCACGATTGGGGTAGCAGCGTAGGGGCGGACCTTGTATCCGCCCAGGTTGAAGAGGGCGAATCATTATTCGCCCCTACTACTCACCTGCCAGTTTGATCCCTGGATCAAACTGGCGGCTTCTTTCGAATAACAAATAACGAATAACGAATAACAGGCCGCCAGCGGCGGCGCTGACTTCTGATCACTTACTTCTGGCGAGTGCAAAAACAGTTTTAAACTCGCATCTACCAAGGTATGAACTGATACAGCTTGGCGAACATCTCGTACACTTCCACCCAATTCTGCATATCCTGCGGGGTCCTGATGTGCGCCCGCTTGTTGACCATGACCCAGCTCATATGGGCCGCCCCATCCTTACACATGGAGCAATCCCGGGTGGCCGAGGTGCAGCACCGGTGCATGGTTTGAAGATCCGAGGCCCAGCGGATGAACTTGATCAGCCGTTTCGGCTTGGGGTCTCGATCATCCAGGGGTTCGGTCACCGAAGGGCATTCATTCCACCCAAAGGGACGGCCCAGCATCTCTCCGGAGGTGATGACCTGATGATAGTACTTGGAGGAGATCACTGTGTCCGGATACTGATCCAGCATGGCATCCATCTCCGAACGGATATCCGCAAGCTGCTCCTGAGACCAGGAAAAGCCCTCCACCCCCTCGTCGTTGGACAACAGCTGCATATGGACTTTGAGGCCAACATCTCTGATCTTTCGAATGATATTTTCTGTTTTGCCGATTTGATTCGGGGTGATGGTATACAGATAGTAGGTGTGCGGATCGCCATGGTAATTCTTGCTGGAAACTGCAAAGGTATCCATTCCCCGGAGGAGCTTTTCATCCTCTTCATCACCCCACAAGGAGATGCCCACCATCATGTCCGGGAAACGGTCCCTGGGGACCTTGATCAGCCCGTTGGTGGCGCAAAAAGTGGGCAGGCGGCTGTAGAAGGCCTCAATACGGTCCAGGCACAGAGTAGGCTCACCTCCGATCAGGATGGCCAGGTTCACTCCCCGCTCTTTTTCCTTATCGATAAATGCTTCCCAGGCCTGGATGTCATTTTCTTCTTTGGCCACCTTGTGCTCCCCGGAGGAGTAGAAGAAACATCCCTTGCACCGCAAGTTGCACCGGTTGGTGACATCGTAGATTGAGCTGCGGATATTGAGCCGGGAGATGCGTTTATACCGCTCATACCAGTGCTGATCTAAAAGTGAACTCACAGTTTTCATGAAACAAAGCTCCAGGCAGAGTCATTTTTCGATTCCGAATCCTGGCGGCGGGACCGGCTCGGGCATGAGATTGGGCGACTTGGGGTACCCCTGGACCCAAACCGCCAAATAAGTATCCACATAGTCCAGCCAGGCCTTAAAAGAATCGGGATGCCTGGCATGGCGGAACAATCGGGAGGTGACCACCGCACTTCCGGCCGCATAGTGACGACAATCAGCACACTCGGTATCCGGAACGCAGCAGGCGGCGCTTTGGTCCCAGGTCAAATCAGTGCGGTACTGCCGAAAACTCCGTCCCAAGCCAGGGCTTTGCTCCGTATTGCGACGCGGATAGGAACATGTATACAGATCGTGCAGGCCATAGGCATGGGTATGGGCCACTGCATTGTACGGGGAAAAAAGAACAGTCTCCGGGTAGCTCTCCAGGAGTTGGAGCATGGCTTGTCTGGTCTGGGCCAAGGACTGCCGGGTGTGTTTGAGTTCCCCCTCATACCCCACTGGGGCGGAAAACATATTAAAGCTTACCCGACACCCGTTCTCAGCTAAAAACCGGGTCACCTCATACGCCTCATGGATGTTCTGCCTGGTAAAGGTGTAGATAAAAACAGCCCGGGGATCGCCTTTGTAGTTGTCGATCTGGCGTTTGAGCATATCCCGGGCATTGCGGACCTGAAAGCTGGTCCGGTCATTTCCCCAGACCGAGATGTGGATGGTGTATGCAATAGACAAAGGAATGGGTTTGAGCCCATTGGTGGCGATGGCCCCCAGCGGGATGTGCTCATAGCATATGCGGCAGAGGGAGGGAGTAAGAGACGGCTCAGCCCCGGCCAGGACCACAAAGGTTATCCCCCGTTCTTTTTCCTGCTGCATCAATGCGTGCCAGTCATCTTCATTCCGGTTGTCCCGGGTATGCTGCTTCTCTCCCTCATAGTAATAACAGCCGTCGCACTGGATATTGCATCGGCTGGTCATATCGTAGGTGGATTCCCGCAGAAAGAAATATTGCCGCACTTTCTCCCATCTGCCCTTGACTTCAGGCTCAGCCAAGATATCTGCAAACTTCCATTCAGTATGGGCATAAGCCTGCGGCGTATATCTCTCTTGCGTGAAAGCAGCACTCATATGCACAATCTCTCTTGACTCTTAGACCGCATCTTTTTCCAAGCGCTTATTCTGCACATATTCAGCAATCTTGCGCAGGGTGGTCAGCTGCGGATAATCGTCTTCATCCACCCGGATAGCAAACTCGTCCTGGATGACCAGGGCGGCAGTGGCCAGATCCATGCTGTCTATGCCCACTTCGTCCACCAGGTCGATATCCGGATCAAATGTTTCCGGAGTCACATCTTCAAACTTCAGCTCAGTTATCAAGATATTGGCAATCTTAAGAATGATCTCGTCTGTGCTCGTAGCCATCCTGCATCCCTCTTTCCTGCGGATTAGATTTTTTTGTGGACATCTTCGCCCCTTACAAATCCTGCCCTTCCCCCACAGGCAAGATCACCTTGGTGCAGGACCTGGAAAGAAAAGAACATCTGATCATGGTTCTTTCTGCACACCAAAACACTGACCTCATCCCCAGGCCGAATGACCTTTTTAAAGCGGACTTTGTCCACTGTCAGCAGCCGATACCAGACCCCAAAGCCCCGGCGGACAATTTCTTCAACCATAGCCAACTGAGCGATCCCGGGAAGAATAGGTTCTCCGGGGAAGTGGCCATCAAACCACTGCGAGTTTTCAGGAAGGAGCACCCGGGCCTGGACCGCATCCTGTGAGGTTGTGTGCACCGACTGCACTGTGTGCCAGGTCATGGAGGAGTTCACACCACATCCTTCGCCGAAAATCACTGCAGGGTTAACGTCTGAGCAGATATTCCCACAAAGGGCCCACATAGCCTTTATCGTGCATCTTGGACACAATATGGGTCATCTCCTCCCCACCGCCACCGACAATCCAGTTCATGCGCTTTTTGGCCGTTCTCTGGACCCGTTCAATGATTTCTTCACTGGATACATGCGCAGAATGGTAGAAATGCATGTCTGTGAGGCCGGGCTGGCCATGAATGTGCTTTTCATTCCAAGCCTTTTCAAACAAGGCTGTATGGGGATATATACGCATGCCGCAGAAAAAAAAATGGACTGCCTGCTGAAGTTTGTCAACAGCCTCCAGAGTCCGCTCCAGGGTGGCCCGGGTCTCTCCCGGTCCTCCGAGGAGAAAATAATGGGCGATGTACAGCCCGGCCGCGGCCGCAGCAGAATGGGCGGAAAAGACACTTGCCGCTGGATACGGTTTTCTGTAGGCAGCCAGGACGTCGTCATCCAGGGAGTCGGTTCCGAACTCAACATGGGTCAGCCCGGCTGCAGCCAAATTGTCAAAATACCCTGACGGAGGAGTTGTAGGGGCGAAAAAGGCCCCCCAGGGGATGGACACCCCCGCCTCTTGGAAGGCCTTGGCCACTGCAGCGCTGTGCTCATAATCGGCATTGAAGGCGGAATCCGTGATAAACAGGAACTTGGCCCCGGCCTCTTGCAGAGCAAGGGCCGTTGCCGCCGCTTCCCGGGGAGGAACCTTGCGCAGGGTCCGGCCCTCAATGTGCGGATATGTGCAATAGATGCACCGAAAGGGACATCCTCTTTTGGTCTGTACATTGAGTATCCCCCCCCGGCGCAGATAATATGAGACGTGGGGGGCATCAGCTCGGAATTCCCGCTTGATCCTGCCGGACCAGGGAGGTGGAATGCATTCCCGGCTTTTTGGGCTCAGCACCCCAGGTACATCCAGGGGATCTTTCCCGTTTTCAATGGCTTTGAGAAAAAGGCCAAATCTTTCCCCTTCACCCACAATGCCGAAGTCGGCTCCCAGGTAGTACATAAGCTCCCGGGGAAAAATGGTGAAACCGCTGCCGCCCAAGACAACCATGGCCTCGGTGTTTTCGCGGACAGCCTGGACGATCTCCCGGGAGAACCGGACAAAACCTTCCGGCTGGGAAACATCCGTATTGTCGATATTGCGCAGGGAGATCCCCACCACATCCGGCTGTTGGCGGTTCATTTCAGCAGCCAGGGCCTCCATGCCCCCCAGTTCATTGATGTCCGCAATATGCACCTGGTGCTCAGGGCCGACGCTGTGGGCCACATAATCCAAACCCAGAGGGTAGACCGGGTACGGGGCCTGCACATGATTCGTGGACACCAAAAGGACTTTCATGGCCGGTGATGCCTGACCCGGGTATGTGGTTCTGGCCTCGATGGTTTCATATATGATCATTCCGGTAAATTTTCATTTTTGGCTCCCTTTGGAGCAATCTATAGGTCAGCTTTGCCGGAGGCAAAGCTGACTGGAGGCAAAACATGAATGCAGCTCAAGGACCGCCCCAGCCCGAGAAGCACGATGCCCTTGTCCGCAAGGTCCAGGTCCCGGCCTTGATCCAGCATAGCGCCGGGGAGACGTCCGTTTTGTACACACTGCAGGGCCAAAACGGCGGCTGGGGCTGCAGCTGTGGCAAACTGCCCTACATAGCTACGATAATCGACCACCGGACCCTGAAATCCGCTTCGCTCCAAGATCCAGTGCAATTGCTCACCCCCCAGGCCCAGATCATTGTCGGGCAGACCGGCCCACACAGCCCCGAAGCGCTCCTGCAGATCCCCGGCTTCCTGTATAGACTCCAGGAAGCTGGGCAAGGAACTCTTTTTTTCACAGCGCATGAGACAGGGGCAATGGATCCGGGGCCCGCCAGCGTTCTCTGCATCAGTGAGAAGCAAAGCTCCTCCCCCGTCAGCCGGTGTGTGCTCTGCACAAGGGTCCAAAAGGGGGCTGAACTGCTGGTGGTACTCATCCGCTGCAGCGACCAAGGTGTTGCCTGTATATGTATCGGCCATGCGGCCGGCCGCATAAAGGGCCTGCTCAAAAGAAATGTTCCCGGTCGTACAGGTGATGTTCGGACCGTGGCACTGAAAATACATGGCCATATAACCGGCCGGGGCATTGTGCACCGAGCCCATGAAATCGGTGGGGCTGGAGAACTTATCTCCTGTCTTTTCCAGCTTGCTGAGAAAATCGTATGTCTCACTCAAAGGCCCCCAGCCCGTCCCCCAAAATATCCCTTTGATATCGTCCTTTTCTCCTTCCCCGGCTTGCGCTTTGGCGGCCAGAGACAAAGCGAGGCGGGAGAGACGCTTCATCCGGCGCATCGCGTGAAAGTCCGAAAGGCTGAGAATATCTTTATCCGGGACCGGGCCGGCGCAACTCCGTGCTTGGCGCATTCTGTCCAGACTTTGTCTGCAATCCCCTGCTCCGGTCAAACAGGCCGCCCCCTGGACAGCCAAGGGCCGGGGAGGAATCGGGACCTGCCCGTTTTTTGTTCCGGGCCGCCGTAAAATGACTGCGGCATTGTTGCCCCCAAAGCCGAAGGAGTTGGACAAAACCACCTGTGTTTTTTTCTGAGCAGGCTGCAGGAGCGGCTCCCAACCCAGCTCCGGATCTGGATGATGACAACCGGCTGTTCCCGGCAGCGTCCCGTGGTGTAAGGCCAGAACGGAGATGACCGCCTCCAAGGCCCCGGAAGCTCCCAGGCTGTGCCCCAATGCCCCTTTGACTGATGAGGCCGCCGGGGGAGCATGGTCGGAAAAGGCCCTGACAAAGGCCTGAGATTCAGAGAGGTCTCCGTCTGTAGTCCCGGTTCCATGCATATTCACATAGTCAATGTCTTTTGGACCGAGACCAGCGTCTTGGAAGGCCAGCTGCATGGCCATCTCCGCGCCCCAGCCCTGGGGATGAGGGGCGGTGGGATGGGAGGCGTCGCAGGAAAGGCCACAGCCGGCCACCTCAGCCAAGGCTTGGGGGGGAGGCTCTGGTGCGGCCATAAGGACCATACACGCAGCTGCCTCGCCAACAGACATTCCCCGTCTGTTGACATCAAATGGGGACGCCCCCCTTGGATCCACAAGCTGTAAGGACTTGAAGCCCTGATATGTAAGCCGGCAGAGCGCATCCGCGCCCCCGGCCAGGATACATTGAAACTCTCCCGCCCGGAGAAGCTGCACAGCAAGCTTGAGAGCCACTGCCCCGGAAGAACAGGCCGTGGATACGGTCATGGCCGGCCCCGGGCATTGGATCCTTGTCGCCAGATCCTCAGCCACTGTGCCGGTTCCATGCAGCCTGTAGGCCGCTGGATCTCTCACTCCTTGGCGCAGGAGGTCTTCGGTAACATCCATTCCCCCTGTTGTTCCGCCCAGAACCACAGCCTGGGGCTGAAACGCACATCCCTGCACGGCTTCATCCGCTGCCAGCCGGGCCAGACGATGACTCCTGGGCCCCTGCCCTTGCTCATGTATATCAGTGTGCCCGACAGGCATGGGTTCCGGGGTCCAAAAACTCTGTAAGGGCCTCAAAAAGCTGCCTTGCTGGCTCCAAAGCTTCTTCAATGCCTGACAGCCCGGTCCAGCCGGACTCACCGCCCCCATGCCGACGACAAAGACGCGCACAGAGCTCAATGCTGTGCCTCCCCGCCGTTGGCCGCCACATACTCAGCCAAGCTCCGCACATTGGCAAAAACCTTGGCCCCCACCTCCTTGTCTTCGATTTTGACTCCATAATCCTTTTCCAGCATCATAACCAATTCCAGGACATCAATGGAGTCAATCCCCAATCGCCCGCCCACGAGCTGTTCCTGATCACCTATGTCAGTACTTGGCACTTCCAGGAAATTCAGGGTCTGCACAATTTTGGTTTTCAATTCTGCTATCAGAGCATCCATATGTGAAACCGTCGAGGGTTGATATTTTTCTCCATGGTCAGCTTTGCCTCCGGTAAATCTGACCTATTTTTGGGCCAAAGCGCCCAAAAACAACTTGCCGGATTGCTCATACTGATGCTTGGCTTATATCTTTTCCCAACATCTTGAGTCAACCTCGCATCGTGCAAGGGCGAAACCGTATTGCCTGGGGCCAAGAACCAACCCTGCAAGACAACGCCCATCGCCTCACAGCCAGGCGCCGCGGACAGGAAGTAAAAAGGAGATGCACATAAAATATCGGTTGAAAAAAAACATCTCTTTTCATAGTCTGCGTAGGTGTCGGCTGAGTAGTGGCACTTTTTGGAATCCCCCGCAAGCCAATAGGGTGACATTTCGTGGACAGCGTGGATATTAACCAACTCATCCCCCACCGGGGAAAGATGAAGCTCATTGAGACAGCCCTGGACATCGACAACCAGTGTGCAAGCAGCGTATCCACGGTGCGCCGGACCTGGCCTTTGCAGCAGGAACACGGGGTCAATCCCCTGGTGCTCATTGAGCTTGTGGCCCAAACTTCGGCCTTGACCGTAGGCTGGGAGGACTTTCAAGAGGGGGGCCAAGCTGAGGCCGACAGTCGGGGTTGGCTGGTAGGCATTAAAAAGGCCCAATTCTTCCTAGATGTACTCCCCATACAGGCCCGCATCACCACAACCTGCGAAATCATTGCCTCCATGGACGGATATTCCGTCATTGAAGGACGGGCATACATAAAAGACAAACCCGGCGGCGAGGTCACCCTGCAAGTCCTCCGCGCCAGCTAAGGAGACACACGGTGGGAGATGATCAACACAAAAGCTCAGCCTTAGTCACTGGGGCCAGCCGGGGCATCGGCCGGGCAGTGGCTTTAGAGCTGGCTCAGCGCGGATACTTTATCCTGGTCAACTACAAGACCGGCCATGAACCCGCCCAGGAAACCCTGCAACAGATACGCAGCCTGGGGGCTGACGGCGAATTAGTCCCTTTCGACGTGGCCGAAGCCTCCCAGGTCCAGCCGGCCTTAGAGGATATCATGAACCGCTTCGGCCATGTCGACGCCCTGGTCAACAACGCCGGGATCACTGCCGACAAGCTGTTCATTCTTATGGACGAGTCCGAGTGGGACCGGGTCCTGCAGACCAGCCTGAAGGGATTTTACAACCTCACCAGGCCGGTGCTCAATTCCATGATCAAGCGCAAGAAAGGGGCCGTGGTCTCCATGGCTTCCATGTCCGGTCTGGTCGGCAACCGGGGCCAGGCCAACTATTCCGCGGCCAAGGCCGGCTTGATCGGGGCCAGCCGTTCCGTTGCCTCCGAAGTGGCCCGTTTCGGAGTCCGAGTCAACGTAGTCGCCCCTGGGCTTATTCATACGGAGATGACCGAGGACCTGCCGGTCAAAGAGCTCAAGAACAAGATTCCCATGGCTCGCATCGGCCGGCCTGAGGAGGTGGCCAAAGTGGTCGGTTTTTTGTGTTCCGAGGATGCCTCTTATGTCACCGGCCAGGTCATTTCAGTCAACGGCGGCATGTTGTGATGCGCATGTCTCATCATCAAAACCTGCCTGGAATAAAACAGCTCAAAAGGGTCAGCTACCTCTCACAATCAGCCTTGGTCCTTCTGCTGGTGGTCCTGTGCTCGCTGCTTATCGCCTGGGCGGACAATTGGGAGGCATTGCAGACTCAAATAAGCGATGTGACCTCCTTCAAGGCCGATTTTGAGCAGAAAAAATATTTGCAAACCCTTTCTCGCCCCTTAACCTCCAAGGGCACTATCTACTATCAAGCCCCGGGCTCTCTGCGCTGGGAGTACACCTCGCCCCTTGAGAACGTGACCCTCATCCACAAGGGCCGGGCTGCCCGCTATACCTTGAGCGAGGACGGGGTGCACAAAGAAGAGGGAAGCTCTTTGACCGTTATGCAGACCATCCTGGACAAGATGCGCAACTGGCTGCGGGGAGAATTTCAAAATTCCGATCAGTTCTCAGCCAAACTGTCCCCCAACGGTACCATCACCCTCACGCCGCGCAATGAAGGCATGGCTGAGTTCATCTCCCAAATCACGCTCCGCCTGAGCGAAAAGCCAGGCATAATACGTTCGGTGACCATAGTGGAAAGCCCCGAGGCCAAGACCCGGATCACCTTTTCCAATGTCAAGGTCAATTGCTCCATAAAGCCCTCAATCTTTGAAAAGGTTCAATGAGACTTTCCTGGGCCATCATCCTGGGCATGCTCTTGTGTACTGCCTGTTCACAACTCCCGCCTGTTCAGCCTTTCCCCGCGGATGAACGACCATCCAAGGGCCAATGGGAAAGTATGTTCCCGAAACAGAAGCGTCTGTACATCCATTCCATACAGGCTGTTTTTGCCGGGCAGGAGCGAAGGACATTCATGGGCATCACAAGGGTTGACCCTCAAACCAGGCACATCCGCTGCAATATCTTGACTGTGGAAGGCATGCTCCTATTCGATGCCACTTTGCGTCAAGAGGAGCTTGAAATCGGGCATCAGGTACCGCCCTTTGATTCCCGGACCTTTGCCCGGGGGCTGATGCAGGATATCCAACTGGTATTTTTTCCTCCTCAAGGCCAAATCTCGGCCAGGGGGATGACCGATTCCCAGGCTCGAATCCGTCGCTTTCAGGTTTCCGAGCGGGAAACAATCGATCTGATTGTCCCCCCAGGCAACCAGGCATGGATCCTCCATAAGTACGTGGACGCCAAGCTGGTCCGAAGGGTCAAGGCTCAAGACCCAATATCCCAAGAATCAAAATCCCATGCCTATGCGCCACCCCGCTCTATGGAGCTCACTGCGCATGGAGAGGAGATGGACTACACCCTGGACATGGAACTCTTGGAGACCGAGACACTCTCCCCAGATGAGGGCATTTGAGGGCTTTTTACCATCCGGCACAGCCAGACAGGACGTCAAAACCATATGAAGATACATCTCGTCTATCCCAAATGGCCCAAACTCAGCGGACAAAACGAGTTTCACCTCCCCCCCCACGGACCGGTGGTCTTTGCCGCGGCCCTGCCCCGGGATGTGCATATCGATTTTGTGGACGAAAACGTCCAGACCCTGCACATGGATCCTAGTGTGGATATGGTGGCCATTTCCATGATGCTGACCATTCAGGTCAAACGGGGCTGGGAAATCGCGGATATGTACCGGGCGCAGGGAGTGCCGGTCATCTTCGGGGGGATCGGGACCATGCTCCACGCCCAAGAAACCATGCACCACGCCGACTCGGTATTCTTGGGCGAGGCCGAAGGACGCATGGAGGAAGTCCTTGCCGACCTGGAGGCAGGCACCTTAAAGCCGGTCTACGATTTCCTGGACTCCCCTCCACCTATAGAATGGGTGGGCACTGCCCGTCGGGACATCCTGGATCGCAGCCTGTACAATTACAAAGGAGTGCAGATGGTGGACCTGGTCCACGCCTCCAGGGGATGCCGTTTTCACTGCTACCCGTGCGCGGTCTCCTATCTGGGCGGTCGCCGCTTCAGGCCCCGGCCCCTGGACAAAACCGTGCAGGAAATAGCTGCCATTGAGAACAACAGGATGTTTGTTGTGGACAACTCCCTGGCGCAAGACAGCCAATGGGAAAAGGACTTGTTTCGGGAGATGATCCCCCTGAAGAAAAAGTGGTGCAGCCATCCCATACAAGACGATCCTGAGATCTTGGACCTGGCTGCCCAAGCCGGGGCCTGGTATGTGTACCAGGCCGTCTTTGACACCTCGGATTACATTCGGGAACGGATCAAACGCTATCACGACCACGATATCGCTGTGGAAGGGACCATTCTGCTCGGGCTGGACAGCCACACCGAAGACTCCATCAAGCGCTTGATCGATTTCATTTTGGACATCGGTCTGGATCTGGCCGAGTTCACCGTCCTCACCCCTTTTCCGCATACAAAAGCCTATGACCACCTGCAGGGAGAAGGACGGATCTTTTCCCGGGACTGGAACGATTTTTCCGCTGACAAGGTGACCTATTATCCCAAAAACATGTCCCCGGAGAGACTCCAGGAGCTCTTCCATGAGGCCTGGGACAGATTTTACCATGACGAGCCGCAGTCCATGAAGATGTCCAAGCTGCTGCAAAAGGTGGTCAAAAAGGAGATGGAAGACGGGACGTACCAGGGCAGAGACAGATCCCTGGCCAACTTCGCCTTTGGTCGGAAGTTATAAACACATCACCTGAGGGATCTTCGGTTCTCGACGACCAAATGTTTCTCCAGGAGCTTCCGGGTGGCCCAGCGCAGGAAAATCATGGAGTATTCGTAGCCGGTGAGGTACATGCCCAGCAAAAAGGTCAGATGGGATAAGCCATAAAATACCGGGCCGCCGATGACAGCGATCCAGGGTTCATGCAGATATACGGACAACGTGGTCAAACCTGCGATGACCGGCCAACCGATGACATAACTCAAAGCAAGGGCCCCGAGGCCCGCGAGGGTGCGCAGAGTGGGCTTTTTCTTGAATGCGCACAGATCGGCTTTTTCAGCCATGGCCTGGCGGGCAAATTGGGTCTTGGCTATGCGTTGAAGAAGCGCTTGCACAAGGCGCATAGACCTTCTCCGGTTACATTACTTCCCAGCCTGGACCAGGATTCTCCTTTCATGAGCATGTCTCTTCCTCCCTGTCCCCGAAAAATCGCCTCGGAGACAAATACTTTCTGCTGGGACTTTTTTGATGCCGTATACTGCATCTCCCTGAAACATAGAACAGACCGCCAGGAACAAGCCCGGAAAGAATTTAATAAAGTAGGCTTAGGGGACAAAGTTCAGTTCGTCTTGGTAGACAGACACCCTTATGATTGCGAGCAAGGCATCTTCCAGTCCCATCAGCTCTGCCTGCACAAAGGGCTGGCTTCCGGAGCCGAGGTGATTTTGATCTTTGAAGACGACGTTGTCTTTCACGGGGTGACCCCTGAGCGGATCAGCAACATCGTCCATTTCCTGCGCTGTACTCGAAAATGGAACATTTTTTTCCTGGGCGGCCTGATTGACAAAGCCCAAAAAACGAATTTTCCTTCGGTGATCAAGATCCGGTACCGCTGCTCCGCCCATGCCTATGCCGTCAAGCGGGACACAGCCGCTCGGCTTCACTCTCGCGGCTGGGCAAACGTGCCATACGACTCGATGCTGCGCAATGAGGCCGATCTTGCAGCCTTTGCCGCTTGGCCGGGCTTGGCCTTTCAAAGCGATTCCTATTCCGACAACACGGCCACTATGGGAATAGACAGGATCAGGCGTCTTCTGGGAGGCATCCGGCACATTCAGAGAATGAACAACTTCTACCATGTTCACAAAACCAAAGTCATCCTGGCCCACGCAGCCCTTGCCGGCCTTGGAGGACTGCTCCTTTTCGGCCTCTAAGTTATGAAACAATTTCCGCTCAAGATTTCTGTCCTCATCCTGTCTCTTGTTTTCACCTTTTGCCTGGCCTGGCTTGGGCTGCACTTGACTCGGATTGATACCGACGTAGCCTCTTTTCTGCCAGAGGACGACCCGGTATTTTCCGATGCCCAGACTGTCTTCAAGCAGCATCCCCTGCACGATCAATTGATTATTGATCTTGCTTCCCAGAAGGTGCAGCCAGACCTGCTGATCCAACTGGCAAGGGATATTGAAGCCAGATTGCAGGACAGCGGCTTATTTGCCCAGGTGGGGATGCAAGGTTTTGATGAGATCATCCCCAAGCTGTTGCCGGATATCGTCTCCAGCCTCCCCGTTCTATTCAGCTCCAGGGAGCTGACAGAGCATGTAGACCCCCTTCTGGAACCCAAGACTCTGGACCAGAGGCTGACCTCCAGCTTGGAGTCTCTGCGCGATCTCAGCGCCACGGGCCAGGGTCGGTACATGGCCGAAGATCCTTTGCAGCTGCGCAACATAGTCCTGTCCAGGCTGCAAGGCCTGGCCCCGACGGACAACGTCCGCTTCCAGCAAGGATACCTCTTCTCCGACGACCGCAGACACCTCCTTATCGTCGCCTATCCCCATGCCTCGGGCACCGATACCGCCTCGGCCCAGGAACTGCAAAGCCTCTTCAAGGATATCTCCCAAACTGTGCTGGCAAAGCACTCCCAAAAGGGACATCAGCTGACCATGACCCCCATGGGGTCCTACCGGATTGCTTTGGACAATGAAAACATCATCAGAGCGGATGTGACCCAAGCCATCCTTTTGGCTACCATTGGGATTGCCCTCTTGCTGATTTTCGTCTTCCCTCGACCGCTCATCGGACTTTTGGCCTTTCTCCCGGCTGCAGTCGGAACTGCAGCCGCCTTTTTCACAATGTCCCTGGTCCATGAATCCATATCCCTTATGGTTTTAGGATTCGGGGGCGCTATTATATCCATTACCGTCGACCACGGCATAGCCTGCCTGTTGTTTGTGGACCGGCCCTGGACAACAACGGGTCGGGGGGCTTCCCGAGAAGTCCTGTCCATTGGTCTGATTACAGCCCTGACCACCATGGGCGCCTTCAGCGCCCTGTGCCTGACCGGATTTCCGTTTTTTGTCCAACTGGGACAATTCTCCGCCTTGGGCATCGGGTACTCCTTCCTGGCCGTGCACATTATCATTCCCAGGCTTTTTCCTCTTCTGCCCCCGGCTGGTCCCCGCAAGCTCCTCCTGCGCTCCTGGCTGGAGCGTCTCCCCCTGCCCCGGACCTGGGGCCTTTATCTGGCCGGAGGCTGGATTGTCCTTATGGCCTGTTTTTGGGGTCCGTCCTTTAACGTCGACCTGACAACCATGAACACTGTGAGCACAGAAACCAAGCAGGCCGAGGACCTCATAGCCTCGGTTTGGGGAGAAGCTTCCCTGAACAAAATCTTTATACTCACTCAGGCCGAGAACATGTCCACCATGCGCAGGGCCTGGGATCGTTTGGCCCCCACAATGAAAGCGGATATGGATGGCGATATTCTTGAATCCGGCTTTTTGCCGTCCATGCTCTATCCCGGTCCCACTTTGCGCAGAACGAACTTTCAGGCCTGGCAAGAATTTTGGACCCCGGAAAAAACGCACCGCCTCTCTTTTCTCCTGGAATCCATAGGCTCTGAGCTCGGATTTCGCCCCCAAGCCTTTACTCCCTTTCTGGAGGCAGTGAAAAGGGACCGCCCTCCACCCGCCCAATCCATACCCCAAGAGGCGTATCCCTTGCTGCACATTACTTCCCAAGGAGATGACTGGCTCCATTTCGCCACTGTCAGCCCGGGAGCTCGATACTCGCCCCAGCAGTTCTATTCCACTTACGCCACGCCGCAGACCAGTGTCTTCGATCCCACCCACTTCTCCCGGATCATGGGTCAACACCTCAGCTCCTCCTTTGTCCAGCTCCTGGCCATCATAGGCAGCGGGGTCCTCTGCCTGCTCCTCTTTTTTTTCCTGGATCTGCGCCTGACAGCTATTGCCCTTTTGCCGGTCATTTTCGCCCTGATAAGTACCTTAGGCACCTTGAATCTTCTGCAGCGGCCTGTGGACATCCCCGGCCTTATGCTTTCCATTGTTGTTTTCGGCATGGGTATCGACTACTCCCTGCTCATCACCCGGGCCCTCCAGCGGTACGGAAGCGAACGGCAACCGCAATTTCTGATCATCAAAACCACGGTCATTCTGGCCGGGTTGTCCAGCTGCATCGGCTTTGGGGTCATGATGGGATCTTCCCATTCCATGCTGCACAGTGCCGGAGTGACCTCCTTTTTGGGTATTTTCTATTCCCTGCTGGGAACCTTTCTCATGCTCCCCCCCTTGCTCCGGCCGCTCTATACCGGCCCGCCCGGGTCCAAGCCGTCTGAGTCCTCTTTGTGGACCAAACGAGTCCGGGACCGCTATCGGCATCTGGAGGCCTATCCCCGCGTCTTTGCCGCGTGTAAGCTCCGATATGATCCCATGTTCAAAGAGCTGCCCCGCTTTCTGGACAGCAAAAAGCCGGACCAGGCCTTCCTGGACATCGGAGGCGGATACGGGGTACCGGCCTGCTGCCTGCTGGAGTTGTTTCCCCAGGCGCAGGTGACTTGTATCGAGCCGGCCCCGGAACGCTGCCGGATTGCCGCCCGGGTCCTGGCCGACCGGGGACGCGTACAGTGTTCAGGTGCTCCGGACATCCCGGCAGCTGAGCAGCCCATTGATGCCGCCCTGATGCTTGATGTCTCCCACTACCTTTCTGATGACGACATGCGGGAGACATTGTCCAAGATCTCTTCCAATCTCCATGCAAGGGGCACACTGATCGTGCGGGCTGTGATGCCTCCGCAGGGGAGATCGTCGTTTTTGTGGAAGATCCAGGCCCTGCAAGCTGCATTTTCCAAGACCCAGCTCTATTATCGCTCTCCGGAAAGGATGACCGCTCTTTTTCATGAATACGGCTTTCGCCTTGAACATACGGCACTGTCCGGAAATAATCCGGAAAGCCTCTGGTTTGTGGCCAAACCCAACTGGTAATAAACTTTTGTGGGACGCCCTGCTTGTTCCCCAACCCGGGACTGTTTCATGCCCAAACCCACTTTCTCCCCAGCCGAATGCTTCGGCCTCAGCGCCCTGCTTATCAGCGGAATATTCTTGGCCATCAATCCGCTTCTGGCCACTCTTCCCCTGGGTATATTCCTGGTTGCCTGCGGCATAGCCCCTTTTATCCCCGGTCTGGGCTTCTTTCTGTCCGTCATCAGCCGGGGCCCCTCTCCCAGCCCAGCAGTGGCCCTGACCTTTGACGACGGTCCTGACCCCCGAGCCACCCCTGATCTCCTTGCCCTTCTCCGGGAGTATGGTGTTTCAGCTACTTTCTTTGTGATCGGCCAAAAAGCGGCTCAACACCCGGAACTGCTCACCAAAATCCTTTCTCAGGGGCATAACCTGGGCAATCATTCCCATACCCATGACCCTCTTCTCACCCTGCGCTCTCCGGCCCGCGTGCGTGAAGAGATCAACCTGGCCCAGCTGGCCATCGGCCGATCCGGATGCTCACCTCTTTTCTTTCGCCCTCCTGTAGGCATTACCAGCCCCAGGCTGAAACAACCGGTGCAGGAAGCTGGATTGATCCCAGTCACTTTCAGGCGCAGGAGTGCTGATTTCAGCAATACCCGTATCTTCGGTCTGGCGGAGAGGGTTCTCAAAAAGGCGCGCTCAGGAGATATTATCGCTCTGCACGATACATATCCCGGAAGTGATCAAAGGCTTGAGCTTTGGCTGCAGGAGGTGGAATCCTTGATTGTCGGGCTGCAGGAAAAGGGGCTGGGGATTGTCTCACTCGCCCATCTGGTGGACGGCTCTTCCTTGCGGGAGCGCAAAACGTATTAGGCCTCCAAGTCGGGAAAGGAGTTCATCTGCCGGCAGTCCCGAAGGGCCTGCCGGTACAAGCCGTCCCATCCTATCTTGTGCACCTTGCGCTTTTCCAGCCTTTGCAGAATGGGTTTCATGCCGTACCTCCAGATACCGGTCCACAGCTTGCCGTCCTTGCGGGCCATCTTTGAGGGGTCCCACCAGCCGAGGACGTTGATCTTGTGGTACCAGAAAAGATACTGCAGCTGCTCGGGGCTCAAATGCCTGGTGCCCACATTGGCCCACATCCCGTTATACCACTTGTAGCCGTGCACATTGCTGACCAATCCTTCGTCCAGGAGGCGACGGCGCAAAGCAGTCTTGGGATAGGGCGTCAAGAACTGGCTGTACACACCGTCCACGTCAATATCACGAACAAACTGAAAGTTATCAACTATTGCCTGCTCATCATCATCGGGAAAACCGATAATCAGCCCTCCGACCACCATCATTCCATACTTGTGACACATATCCACAGCCTGCTTGGAGATTGTGGCCGACCCGGTTTTTCCGGCCTGCTTCAATGTGTACTCAGAGACGTTCTCAATACCCAGAAAAACCGATGTGCATCCGGCCTGGGCCATTTTCTCCACCATCTTTTCCTCTTTGGCCATGGTCCGGCAATCGGCTTGGATGACCAGGTGCAAGCCCTTGTACTGCCTGGCGATGATGGCTTCGCACAGCTCAATGACCCGCTTGGGATCCAAAACCATGTTGTCGTCGGCTATAAACACCCACCGGGTCTTCTTGGTATAATAAATAGTATCCAGATCCTGCAAAACCCGGTCAATGGGAAAGGTCCGAAAGCTGCGGCCATACATCTCCCGCATGCTGCAAAAGCTGCAGTTCCTGGTACACCCTCTGGAGGTCTCCATAACTTCGATCTTGTTGTACATGACGTGATAGCCCCAGGTCAGGCGCCGCTTGTCCCGTATCGGCAACTTCAGGCTGGACAAGTCCAACAACTCGCCGGGCTGATTGTGCACAAACTTGCCCCCGTCCTTATAGGACAAGCCGGGAATGTCCTCAATCCTATCCTTTCCGGCCAGAGCATTTATCAACCTGCGGCAGGCTTCTTCGCCTTCGCCGCGGACCATGAAGTCGATATCCTCGGCTTCCTGGGACTCGGCCACTTCCTCGGACATAAGTGTGGCGTGGTATCCGCCGATAACTATCTTGGCCGTGGGCCGCAGTCGTTTTATAAGCCTGATGATCCGGGTGCAGGTGTCGTATTGCCAGGCCATGGCCGAAAGACCGACAACGTCGGGCTCAAACGTGGCCAAAAGGCGGGCGACATATTTCCTGGTTCCCCGCCGTTTGCGGATCAAATCGGCGATCCGCACCTGGTGCTCCTCGTCGATGTTTCCGGCAATGCTGGCTATCCCCAGATTGGGCATATGGATGGCTGCTTCGTGGATAATGATCGGAGCCACATCAGGCATGGACAACAGCAGGACTTTCATAGCGCACACCCTGGATATAATACTAAAACGGGCTTCGCCCGAAACCTAAGGAAGAGAGAATTGAACCACGAAGGACGAAGGACACAAAGGCACAGAGCTGGGTATCCTTTGTGTTTCTTCCTTTATGCCTTTGTGGTTCCGATTTTCTTGTTTTCTATGACAGAGTTTTATCTTTAACTCTTTGTTTTTGCACGCACATCTAGGATACAGCTTGTCCTTCCCGGGAGCTGAGCAGCTCTCGGACCTGGGCCATAAGATGAGAAAGGGATACTTTGTCCTCGTTCGTCCCCGGGTGTATTGTCCCCAACAAGTCCACTGAAACCCTGTTCTCAACACAGGTATTGAACAAAAACCGTCCCGGCGGAAAAAGCCGATGGGTATTGGAGATGTACACCACCTGCAAGGGCACCTGACAGCGCCTGGCAATGCTGAACGCCCCTTTATGAAAAGAGGTGATCCCATCTTTGCGCATCGTTCCTTCCGGAAAAACAAAGAGATTGCCGCCGGAGGCCAGAAAATCGGGCATGGCTTCCATCTGCTGCAGGGTCAGATCCTTGAGATCTCCCTGACTCGAGGAAGGTATATAGCCGGCAGCTTTAATGACAGAGCGAAAGATGGGGATGTGAAAAAACGAATGTTTGACTATGGTCTTATGTTTTTCAAAAATGGAGATAAAAAGCAGAGGATCCAGGTAGGAGAGATGGTTACTCACAATAACACAGGACTTGAGGGCATACACGGCTGGATCGATTCGAATGGTCAAGCCAGGGGTCAAAACCCGGACCACCTGGAAAAAGCCGCGGTAAAAAAGACTGTTGAGTCTTTGATAGGCTGTTTCCCGGTCTGGAGAAAAGAGCTTAATGAGATACAAGGGAGCGAAAATACAAACAAAACCCAATGTAAAGTAGAGCCAGAAACAGGTGGTGGCCACCACGTCCCACAATGGTTTGCCTATGCGGCAAAAGGCAGGTATTCCTTGAGCAGTCTGTCGCAATCTTTTGCTCGCTTTGGATGTCAATCGCACTTGGTGATGAACAGGCAGGTATTCACGCCGCCGAAAGCGAAATTCTGCACCGCGGCGCAGTGAATCCGGGCGGGCAAGATCTCCTGGACATGGCCCAACATGGCGCAGCGCTCATCCACCTCCTCCAGGTTCAAGGTGGGAGCGATAAATCCTTCCTGTATCATATACACGGTCAGCATGGTCTCAATCACCCCGCAGGCCCCCATGGTGTGGCCCATATAGCTTTTCAGGGCGCTGACATAGGGACCGTTATCCCCGTAGATGGAATGCATGGCCTTGGCCTCGGTCACATCGCCCATCTTGGTGGCTGTGGCGTGAGCGCTGATGAAGTCTACATCCTCAGGGCTCAGTTTGGCGTTTTCCAGCCCCAGACGCAGAGTGGATTTAATGCCCTCCAGGCTGGGCAGAATCAGATCCCCTCCGTTGGTGGTGCAGGAAAACCCGACCACTTCGCCTAAGATATTCGCTCCCCGCTTTCGAGCCCGCTCGTATTCCTCCAGGACCACGGCTCCGGCCCCCTCGCCGACCACAAGACCGTCCCGGGCCGCATCAAATGGCCTCGGCGTAGATTCCGGACTGTGGTTATAGGCTGTTGAGCAGGCCAGAAGATTGTCGAACACAGCCACGGTGGTGGTATCGTATTCATCCGCTCCTCCACAGAGCATGGCCTCCTGCAGTCCGAACTTAATCATCTCATAGCCAAAACCTATGGATTGACTACTGGTTGTACAGGCGGTGGAAGAAGAAATCAGCCGGCCGGTAATGCCGAACATCTTGGAGATGTTCACCGCCGTAGTGTGGACCATGGATTTGAGATAATCCACGGCGCTCACCGAAGTATATCCATCCGGGGATTGACTGAAAAAGTTGCTGTAGATCTCCCGCTGCACCGTGGGGCTGCCGTGGGTGGAGCCATAGGCCACCCCCATCCGGCCGGAAGAGATAAACTCAGTATCCAAACCAGCCTGCTCCAGGGCCAATTCGGCCACCTTGCATGCATAATAGGATACCGGCCCCATTGTCTTTCGAAAACGACGTTGAAAGCGATAGTCTATCTCTTCCTGGACAGTTCCAAACACCCCGGAATGGATGTGCTGAGCCAACAGGTTATCTTCTTTTAAAGGACGCACTCCTGATCTCTTGGCTTGGAAGCTGTTCAGGACAGCCTCCCTGGAGTTTCCTATCGGGGTGATGACTGAACCGCCGGTGATGACAACCCTTCTTTCCATATGCCTGTAAGTCCTCAAGTTTGTGCTTAAGCACGCGAACCGGCGATTTCTTGGACATAATCACAGATATCGTTAATGGTCCGAATGTCCATGGCCTGCTTTTTTTCTTCTTGAGTGAGCTTGATCTTCAGCATCTTTTCAATCTCCACGAGAATTTCTATGGCGTCGAGACTGTCGAAGTTGTATTCTGTCCTCAGATCATCATCGAGTCCTGGATTTTCGATCTCAAAGTTTTCCTCGAAAATCTGCAGCAACTTGTCTACAATCGCTTCTCGTGTAAAGTGCATCATAAATCAATCGTGATCCGGCTCAACATCGACCCTCGCCTTGGCCGTATTTTCACTACCGTGCCTGTTACAATGGGCCTTGACCTCAATCTGCAGAGCTTCCTTGACCGGATGGGTGTATTCAAGGCTGAAGCTTTCATCTTCCGGTTTGGAAAACATTGAATACTCCCACCTTTGTACCTCTTGGCCATTGATCTGCAAACTGACCCACTCGGTATAGTGGAAAAGGTTATTCCCATTGTGGCGCACATGAATTGTTATTTGAACTGGCTCCCCCTTCTTGGCCTTCTCCGGAGCCTCCAGGCTCACTGACGATTTATTCGCCAAGGCCAGAGAGGCCATCAATACACACAGTATGGCCACGATACAAACAAAACAGCTTTTCTTGCCCAAGGTGATCATCGGCTCCCCTCCTTTGTGGTGATCATATACCAAACCTCACTTATGCACTGCGATCTGCCCCCACTCTCCGGTGACGCTTGTCCGGGCACAGGTTATCTGCGCTGGAGTCAGGGGTTGTCTGGTCTGAATCGTCGTATGGCAGTTGCCTTCCGGTATGGATGCATACAGGGTGTTTTTTTTCATGCTCAGGGCGGCAATAGCAATTGCAAAGCCAAGACCCACGGGGAGATATCCGTAAAGGGGCACATACGACGCTGTGAGTCCGGGTGTGGTCGTTTTCCGGTCCAAGCCAGCCCCCTTGGTGAGCCCATAGTCCATAAAAATGACGCCATTTGTGTGTCCCGGCAGCTCTATTGGACCCATACCTGTCTGAGAACTGCGGACAAAGCCGTATCCCGAAGGGTTATCAGCCGCTCTGGTGAGCAGAAAAAACACACTGCCCTCACCAATGCCGGCCAACTCCCTGTCTTTCTCCGGATCGCAGGTCACCAGCCGGGCTCGCTCATAGGCTGCGGCTTTGGAGAATTCATCCGCGCACCCCACCAGGACGATATCAAAACGCCCTGTTTCCAGCCAGGCCAGGGCGGTCATGAAAGCCAGGGGAACCGACATGGCGTATCGGCTGAGGGTGATATTTGCCGACCTCTCCTGGAGAATGGCCGCGATGCTGGCGGCCGCTGTGCTGTGCACAGAGTTCATGAAGCTGATGGGGGAAAAGGCCTGAACATCCGCATCCAAGGCCAACTCCTGAAAATCAAAGGTATTGCAGGTAGACCCGAACCCGGTACCCAAAACGATGCCCATGGGCTGGGTGTCTTTTACCCCATGGGCCGCGGCGTCCTCCAGGGCCAGCAGGCTTCCCAGGATGGCCACCTGCATGAAGTGATTGCTTCGCCGCAATACCCGTCTGCCGATCTTAGCCTCCAAAGAGGATACATCTGCCTTCAAAGCCGGGACGGGCCAGGAGCCGTGCTTGGTCTGGACCCAAACCACTTCTTGGCTCTTCGGCGGGTCTTCCAGGGCCTGTTCCAGGGCCCGGATCCCGGTGCCGAAACCGCCCACCGCCCCTATACCTCTAATTGCCGCTGACATCTGCTTTCCCCACTACAAGAACAGAATTGATGCCCCCAAAGGCAAGGGTTTCGGAAAGGGCGAAGCGGGCGGAATGCTCAAGCGGCCGAAAGACTGGAGTTGCTGCCAAATCCGGATCCGGCTTGGTAAATCCGGCGCTGGCAGGTAACTTTTTGTTTTCCAGACAGGCGACGGTAAAGGCGGCCTCTACGGCTCCGGCAGCTCCCAAAGTATGCCCTGTATATCCCTTGGTCGAAAAAAAAGGGGCCTGGGGAAAAAAATCATGGAGCACACTGGCTTCAATGCGGTCGTTATCCACAGTCCCTGTACCGTGGGCATTGACAAACCCGATATCCCGGGCTGGGAGACCGCTGACATCCAGGGCTTCCTGTATAGCCCTGCTCAAGCCCTGGCCGTCCGGTGACGGGGAGGTCAAATGGTATGCATCGCTGGCGCTCCCATACCCCCATATAAACGCCCGCGGCTTTTTCCCCCGGCCTGTCAACGACCTCTCCGACTCCAGGATCACAATTCCAGCCCCCTCGCCGAGATTGAGCCCATTTCGGTTGGCATCAAAGGGCCTACAAAGCTCTTTATCACTGTTCATCAAGGAGGCAAACCCGTCGTAGGTGGTTCGATACAGCTCGTCCACGCCTCCGGAGATGACTATATCGCAGATGTCCAACTGAATCCACAACCCAGCCAGACCAAGGGCATCGCTCCCTGCCGAACACGCGGTAACCACGGTTTGCAAGGGTCCACTCAAGGAAAACTGTTTGCCGATGGCCAAACTCGGATCGGTCAATGCAAACCTGTGCTCAGGGGACACAAAACTCCCCGGATTTTGCCCATCCCGGGTTCCAAGTATCTCCTGATC
This sequence comes from Thermodesulfobacteriota bacterium, assembly GCA_051749205.1. Taxonomy (GTDB): domain Bacteria; phylum Desulfobacterota; class Desulfovibrionia; order Desulfovibrionales; family Desulfothermaceae; genus Desulfovermiculus. The sequence continues at coordinate 23,050 of JBNJII010000041.1, forward strand.
ACTCAAGGAACCGTTCACATTTGTGCCTATGCACACCCCCACCTTTTTGCCCCCCAAAAATCCCGCGTCCAAGCCGGCATCGGACAGGGCCTCATAGACAGCGGCCATAACCAGATGCCGGGTTCTGATCTGATGGGATGCACAGCCGCTTTGAACGGAAAAGTCGGCATGTACCTCGAACACAGGATACGCGCAGGTCTGAGAGGAAAACATCCGGGGCTGATAGGTGAAGTTTCTGTGCCCGGCATACATGGAGTCCATGCAGTCTTGTAAGTTGTTGCCAAGTGCACAGATGCATCCTAATCCGACTATGGGGACAGGAGCTGCTTTTTTCATTGTTCAAGCCGGTTGTGAATAAAATGGCTCAAGGTGTTCACGGACAGCAGGGCAGGTCGTCCCTCCTTCATATCCCGTATCTCCACCCCGAAATGCATCTTTACTTGAAACACCAGTTCCACGGCATCAATAGAATCCAAGCCGAACTTGTCCCCAAAGAGGATGTCGTCGTCCCCAATGTCTTCAGGCTGAAAATCCTTCAGGTCAAGCTCATGAACGATAATGCGTTTGAGTTGCGCTTTAAGTTCGTTATTCATACCCTTTCCAGCCTCACCTCCGAGCTCCTTGCACCCACTTGCTCAGATCTCTGTAGATACTGGTTTCCAGATCTGCACACTCACTGAGGATTTCACTGAGAGCCTTGGAGGTGTCCTCGGCTTCCGACCTGCCCTTGCAGATCCTGGAAGCACTCACGGCAAAATCCCTCCAGCGGTCTCCTGCCTGGGTCATACGCGTAGACAGCCCCTGGAGCTCATCCTGCTCCAAGATACTCCCTGCTTCTTGCAAAAACGCGGCAAACAGAAAACGAAAACCTCCTCCGCCAGTGCCGATTTCTTCCTGCATGCGGATAATCTGGCTCAAATACAAAGCGTTCTTATGCGCTCCCAGTTTCTGCGGATATGTACGCACCTTGCGGGAGAGATACCGAATACCCCGGACTCCCAGAAATGGACCTGGGGCTTTGAGCATGGTCCGAGACACCTCCCCAATGCCTTGGCAAATTGCCCGGGGCAAGTCCGGTTTTTTTGGCACATAGCTCACTTCATACATCCGCCCCTTGGGGGACATGGGGCCCTTTGCGAAACGGGCCCGCATCAAGTCTTTCTCCGGGCAGAAGACCGGCTCGGGAAAGACAGGGTCGCTGATGATGTACTGTCCGTCATCTTTTCCGTAGACCACCAGGTTGTGCATATTGAAATGGAACCGGTACCTGCGGGGAAAGTAGCTGAGCCAGTAGGCCCCCGTCCGGCAACCTACAGGAATGCCCTGCTCAAGCTTGGCATCCAGTGCTTGCATGGCCTGCTCTGGGTCCCGAAACTTCTGCCACCTAAGGCCGACTCCCAACCTTTTCACCGCCCGGTTCATGATCGCGCCGGTGCGAATGCGAAAAGCGGTTAAAGGAAGATTGTTCAGCCGAATAAACGGAAAATAGCCGAAAAACAAGCCCGAACCAACCCCAAAGATCATGGCTTCGCTGACCCCCAGGCCATAATTGGATATGAGGTTGGACAAGACTCCGGTTTCACAATGGGCGGACTGATTATGCTCAAACTGAACTTGCATCACATGCCTTTGTTGGGTTGATCTCCATAAATCGCCTGCGGATACTTCAGTTCCCGCACCGTGATCTCAAAAAGCTGCGCATAGCGCTCCAAAATCTCGCTTTTGAGCTTATAAAAGACCCTGGGCTTCATATGCCGCTTCACTCTCCATCGGCTCATTCCCATATAGCTGGCCAGCAGGCCCACATCCATGAGGTGTGCCTTCATGTAATAGACCAAGGGGCTTTTTCGGCCCTGTTTGATGAGTTGTATATCTTCCTCGATTTCTTGGTCGATCTCATCCCAGGCCTTTTCATTGGCGATGTTTTTCGGCTCCCATCCCAGGCTGGGAACCTTGACGTACTGCCCCTGGCTGTCCAGGGCATAGGCCACTTCTTTCATCCCCATATTCAATCCGTCGTCCTGGGGCACCTCATCTTCTTTCATAGGCCGGCTTCTCTGCTCCAAAAAGGTTCAAAATGATACCATTGGAAAGGAAACTCCTGGACTGCAGCCTCCAAAACCCGGGCATATTCCTGAGCCGACTTTTCAATGATTGCTTTTCGCTGTTGCCCGGAACCGGCATTGAGATACCGAGGCGGAGTCACAGATACCAGATATTGCCCAGGGCCAAGGCGAAAGCAGAGCAGAGCGAACAAAGGCGCTCCGGAAAGTTGGGCCAAAAGATGCGGCAACTCCGGAAGCCTGACCTCATGGCCCAGGAAGGTGGCTTGGACTGTGCGCTGCCTCCTGTCCCGGATCTTGTCCCCGGTTATGGATACAAAGCCTCCGGATTTGAGGAAGTTGATTCCTTCCAGGATATCAAAGGGCGATCCTGCCTCATCTCCGGCAGCCAAAATCCGGACCCCCTTCTCCCGGAGATCTTCCTTTTGCAGCTTCTCGATTTGTTCCCCGCGTTTGGCTCCCATGTACAGCATCAACGGAAAACCGGTCTTGTGCCTGGTCCACAAATGGGCGGCCATCTCCCAGTTGCCCACATGGGACATAAGGATGACTCCTCCGGTCTTGGTTTCCAGAGCCTGCTCCAGGTATTCCCATCCCTGGGATGTAAAGGAGATCTCTCCGCTACGTTTGAGAATGAACCGGTCCACAAAAATGGTGGTGAACATATGAAACTGCTTCCAGGCGCAGCAAAGATAAAAAAAAAGGATCTGCCCGGAAACAGGGCTCGATAGAAGCCCATGCTTGCCGCCACCCGCCGGGGGAAAAAGAGGTAGTAACCTGAAGCCACTATCCAGACAAAAAGCTTGAGCACCCAGAGGCCTATCCCTTTGGCCAGGGACACAGTAAGACGATACACATATGCACGCATGAAGCTACATCACCATTTGGCCCTTAAGAAGGCGGGGACAAAGATTCGCTGCACGATCAATCTGTGAAAGAGGCCAGCATTGCGCATAGAATCCACA
>JBNJII010000042.1:0-23908 GCA_051749205.1 Thermodesulfobacteriota bacterium
TCCTGCGGGGACCTGGCCGTACAGGGCCAGGCTCAGGTCGTTGATGATCTGGATCTTTTCCCTGGCCTCGGAGGTATCTATGCTCAACATGGGCAGGCGCTGCATGAGCAGGGTCTCCATGGCTTGGCTGGAACGCTGGCGTTCCAGAAATGCCGCTCGGTCCAGGCTGTGCTCCAGGTGCTCCTTTTTGGCCTGTAAGGCCTGGGCCATGTCTTGGTCGTCCGCGCATTCCTGGACAAAAGACAGGGAAAACTGAAAGTATTGGCAGAACAAGGAAGAGGAAACCGGGATATGCCTTAACACCCGGGCCAAAAAATCCGCCCGTGCGCCGGTGAGGGGGCTTGCGGCCAGACGCAGCTGGACCAGGACCCAGGGCTGCCAGGATGTGGGGACATGGTCGTCCACAGCCCGCTTGAGGACTGAAGGTGCAAAGTTCTGGATGCGGAGACGGCGGACAATACCCTGCATCTGCTCCCGGTTAACATCCAGATGGACCCTGGAGCCGTCCGGAAAGTGGATGTGGGCTTGGGGACACAGACGCATCAAAGCTTGAACCAGCTGGTCATCGTCCTCCTCCCGGGCCATCTTGTGCACCGAAAGATCTTGGAGTATGGGCTCCAGGTTGACTCTCTGATCCAGGCCCGGGGAGAGCACAAGCTCGAGCAGGCACTCCAGCTCCGGGCAGGGGTCTGAATCCGCCTCAGCCAGAGCTGTGCAGAGCTCCTGGGCCGAACCCAGGCCCAAGGTAGATTGGGCAAAGTGGAGCAGGTCCTTGTCCAGCTCAAAGCTGGGCAGGATATGTCCACAAATGGCCTGAGCCAGATGGTCAAGGGCTTGATATTTGGAAGTCATGCGTGCCTCCTCAGGGGCAAGGGATACAAACACCATGCAGTCGATGTCCTCTCCCAGCATATCAGTGATCATTCCCACCTACAATCGGGCCCGGTTCCTGACCCGGGCTGTGCATTCAGTGCTGGGCCAGACCCACACCAGTCTGGAGCTCATTGTCGTCGACGACGGTTCCGAGGACGCCACCCCGGAGCATATGGCCCACATACACGATCCCCGGATGCGTTGGGTACGCCAAGAACGTCAGGGTGTCTCGGCCGCCAGGAATGCCGGGATATCCTTGGCCCAGGGCGAATACCTGGCCCTGTTGGACTCCGACGATGTGTGGCATCCGCACAAGCTTCAAGAGCAGTTGTCTTTCACCCGGGCCGGCGGCTGGGAGATCAGCCAGACGGAAGAGATTTGGATCCGGCACGGACAAAGGGTCAACCCCGGACGTCGGCACCTCAAGCCCAGTGGGTGGATATTTGCCCCCTCCCTGGAGCTGTGCTTGGTCAGTCCGTCCTGCGTGATGATGAGCCGCAGGTGCTGGGAGAATATCGGTCCTTTTGATGACCGTCTCCAGGCCTGTGAGGACTACGACCTGTGGCTGCGCTGCGCCTTGCGCTATCCGGTGGGTCTGGTCCCCGGCCCCTTGGCCACCAGATATGCCGGTCACGGAGATCAGCTCTCAGGCACGATCCTGGGCCTGGATCTGTACCGGATCATGAGCCTGTGCAAGCTGTTGACCCGTTTTCCGCTCAGTCGGGAACAGCGCAGTCTGGCCCGCAAGCAGCTGGAGCACAAAGGGCAGAGATACGTACAGGGATGCTTAAAGCGGGGCAAAGATGAAGAAGCCGCACGGGTACTGGAAATGATGGCCGGGGTTTATGACTCGGATTTGTGAACCGCTTCAGCTTTGATCCGGTCCAGAAGTTCGGAAAGGACGGGATGGACATTTTCCCGGATGTCTCCGGCCACGATAATGAAAAGCAGGTCCTGTCCGGGAAGGAACTCTCCCTCATTGGCCTGGACCTGAATTTGGAAGATACCGGGCCGGGACTCGTATTCTCGGCGAAGTTCCTCAATACGTTTTCGGTCCGGAGTGACTTTCAGGGCCTGCACTCTCTCCATGCTGCCCCGGGAATGACCGCGGGCGACTCCGTTATGGACCAGAACCATACCCACCTGGTCCTCAAATCCGGGTTCTTGTTTGAGTTGATTCAAGGCGGCGGTTATGTCCATGGAGATCCTTTCAAGGCCACTTGCTGGCTGTGCAGAGACGGGAAAAAGGTCAGCTTATGAGCTTTGGACAAATCCTGGTCGCAGAACTTGACGAAACTCTCCAAACGAGCAGGCAGGGAAGCTCCAAAAGGGCGGCCAATTGGCCGCCCTTTTGGAGTTCCAGAGATGTGGCTTACACGCACCCGGTGGGCTTGGGCAGTCCGGCCATTTTGCAGGCTCCCTTGCCGGGACCGGAAGGGAACAGCTCATAGATCTTTTTCAGCTTAAAGCCGGTGACTTTGGACAGGATGCGTACCATGGGGGCGATGCCGTTTTTCTTGTAGTAGTCCTGCAAGAAATCGATAACTTTGCGGTGCTCGTCGGTAAGTTCCTTAATGCCTTCGGATTCCTTGACATAGTCCACCCATTCCGGGCTCCAGTCGTCAAAACTCTGCAAGAAGCCGTCTTCATCGATTTCGAATGTTTTTCCTTGAAATTCAACAGTTGCCATGTGTCAACCTCCTTGACCGACAGTTTATTAAGAGTTGGTTTGCAGATAACCAGGAGTCAAAAACAGGTCCGATACGGACGCGCTTTTGAAACTTGCTTGCAAATGGGTAATTGAATTTCACCCCCCCGTCAAGGGGAGCTTATATACATGCAAATGCATAAAGTATATTATATAAGATTTTGCAAAGCACCTTGTCAAGGGCGGCCCAAGTCTCCTGTCGAACTTTTGGTTTTGCTTTCCTTTGTCAATGATTTGAGCCAAAAGGGCGACTGCCGGTCGCCCTACAAGTTGTTCGATGACCCCTATGTAAAAATCAACATCGTGCTGGCGCGAAGTTTGTAAGGGCGACCGGCGGTGGCCCTTCCTGGCCTTGCTGGGGCCTGGCGGTCCCGGGCGGCCAAGCCAGCGATCGAGGTTGAGTCCGTCATTCCCGCGCAAGGCGGGAATCAAGAGCAGATAGAAAGGCTTTCCCCTAGATTGCCCGGAGAGCCTCATCCCGGTATGTTCGAAGGATCCGGGCCGGGCAATGACGGAGGGAGCGAAACCGGACCTCCGTGCGTTTCATACCTGATCAATCCGGCAAATTTCCCCTTTTTTTGCCCGTTTTGGGGCAAAAAATATTTCAGATTTGCCGGAGGCAAAGCTGAAACCTGAGAACAAAACTGCCGGGCGTCTTCTACCGGGCCAGAAGGTCCTCCAGCTCGGATTGAGCCCTTTCCAGTCCAGGATCAAGCTCCACCCCGGATTGCAGACAGGAAATCGCTTCCCGGACCCAACCCAGCCTTTTCAGGCAGATTCCCAGATTGACCAGATCCATGGCTGATCCAGGGTCAAGGGTCAAGGCGGCCCGGAAGTCCTTGACTGCCTGCTCGTACTCTCCGGACTTGAAATAGGCCACCCCGCGCAGGTTGTATACCGCGTGGATGTCTGGGGCCACATCCACGGCCCGGGTCAGGATGGGTTTTATATCTTCCCAGGCCTCGTCCAGGCTGAGGCAGTAGGCCTGATAAAAGGCGGCAAAGGCCTGATCCTGGGCAGTGGGCTGGATTGGTTCAGCTTGGGCAAAGGCCTCTCTGGCTTTTTCCAGACAGCCCTGGCGCATAGCCAGGAGTCCGTGGAAAAAGGGAAGGAAGTGGGCGTTTGGGTACAGAGATTCCAGGACGTGCAAGCCGTGATCGGCCTCGTGGATGGGGCGCTGTTCGGCCAGCATGCGGCCGATGAACAGGCCCAGGCTGGCTTGAGGGCTGCGTTCCCGAAAATCAAAGCCAGGGACCACACAATAGTGGGCCGGGATATTCAGCTCCGGATGGGTGGTGTCCACAACATAGGCTGTGTACCCGTGTTCATGTATGCCCTGGACCAGCCGGGAGAGCTCCCGGGCCATGTCTGGATGGCTGATATCCGGAAGAGTGGCCAAAGGCATCACAGGACCTTGCTGTACCCAGTGGCAGGCATCCAAGCTGGTATATTTGGACAGCCCTGAGGGCTCGTAACGGCTTTGGGACTCAAAATCCCCGGCCAACTGGGCCACCTCTGTCAGGGCCCGAATGGCGGCCTTGGCCGGAGAGGTGGCTGTCCCGGCGGTGAAAACGATTTCACTGGCCTGGGGAAAGGTAGACGGATCATAGGCCAGTGCTCCTACAGTGGGGACCTGGAAGTCGAGACTGAAGTCCTTGAGCCAGACCTGGATCCCGTGGCGGGTGAACTTCTTATAGAGCGTGAGCAGGGTGGGATCCTCCAGGGAGTCTGGATCAATGGTGGGCAACTCCGGCTGTCGGGCATCTATGCGGGCACAGACGTGGCGCTCGACCAGCTCGCACAGGCCTTGAAGCACGGACTCCACTGGAGCATTCCCGGCCGAGGATCCGTTGAACTCATTTATGGTCCGAAACCAGTCCAGGGGCAGATACGCCCTGCGGCCGGAGCGCATATCGCGGGCCGGGCAAAAGGACCAGGGAAGCAGGTCCATGACCCGGGCCGCTTTCTCCCAGGGGAGGTCCTCATGCACTGAGGAAATAATCTGGTCAAGGGAAATGAGCTCTGATCCCAACAGCTCTTGGGCTTGGGACCAGGTCAATCCGCTCATCCGGCCCTGCTCTTCTGTCCGGCCAAGGAAGGCAAAGAGGCTGTAGCGCTCGATGAGCTCCATTAAAGCCGAGGCCTCGGCCTGGGCCGCAGAGGCCCCTTTGCCCATCTGTTTCCTGGTGGGCATGATCGCCCGGGCAGTTGGTCCGCACACAGACATATACACCGGGATGCCCAACCGCCCGGTGTCCACCCGTTGAGCCTGATCCAAGATGCTGTGTCCTGTCTTGTCCAGCACCGAGCGGATATTGCCTACCGTGTGTTCCGGAGGAAGGGCCTTGTCCAGGTCCTGGGTGTATCCTTTGCTGCAGGGGCTCAATTCAAACATGGTTTGCAACCGGCTGATCGCGAAGTCATTTCCTGCTCAGGCGCAGGATTTGGCACAGATGTCTTTCCGGCTTACCGGACTGGGGAGATTTTTCCCTGTAGCCCAGAGAACGCTCCTGGAGATGGAAAGTTTCTCCGACCAAATCATAAAATGCAGTGGCTTGAAAGATATGGCTTTTGGCCAGCAGAGCCTCTCCGTCCGGGGTCAGGTGCTGGTCCAAGAATGACACCAGCGGAGTATAGGCCGACTCCCGATACAGGACTTCCGAGCCGATGATGCGGGCAAAGCGCCGATCCAGCCGGTCGGAGGTGAAGTCTGCCCGGGCAAGCTCTACACGTTCGGCCAGAGAGTTTTTTAATACGTTGATGCGGGCAAAAAGCAATGCGTCCGGATGGTTGTCTGTGATGGTTACCCGTGCGCCGCGGTGTGCGGCCACCAATCCGCATACACCGACCCCGGCTCCGATCTCCAAGACATCCTCTTCCTGCTTGCTAGGAGAGGAGCTCAGGACATGGCTTAAAAGAAGGGAGGTGGGCCAGATTTTGGCCCAAAAAGGCAGATCCAGTCCTTGGTCAGAGCGGGTTGAGGCGGCCAGGTGTTCAATATAGGCCTCCATGTCCTTGATCTGCAGGATGTGAAGGTCCACACCGTTGATGGTCACGGTTTCAAAATGCACTGGATATCGGGACTGAGCCACTTCCAGGAGCTCATCCAGTCCGGCCCGGGGGGAGAAAGGCAGGGGTGCGGTGTTATCAGGCATAGATAAAAAAAAAGCCAAACGCAGTTTGGCTTGGTAGATTTTTGGAGCGGGAAACGGGATTTGAACCCGCGACTTCAACCTTGGCAAGGTTGCACTCTACCGCTGAGTTATTCCCGCTCGTGTATGGAGGCGGCATCCGGATTCGAACCGGAGAATGGAGGTTTTGCAGACCTCTGCCTTACCACTTGGCTATGCCGCCGGATTTGGAGCGGGAGACGGGATTTGAACCCGCGACTTCAACCTTGGCAAGGTTGCACTCTACCACTGAGTTACTCCCGCTCGCTGCGAAACGAGATACTTTGTAAGAGAAGAAGGGTGTTTTTGTCAAGCCGGTCACACCTGTATTCCGATATGAATTTCACTTGAAAAAATCCTGAGGCTCCCCTTTACTTTTGTCTGCTACATACGCTAAAGGAGGTGTGCCAACGCAGCACAGACATCGCTCCCCGAGAGACGAGGTAGAAGGAGGAAGTGTCATGGAGCAGAGCGATCTTCAATATTTCAGGAATATTTTGGAAAAGATGCTTGAAGATATTCAAGAAAAGGGCCAAAATACGTTGGATGATATGTCCGGGTCTGCGCAGGTCTATGCCGACCCGGCGGACCGGGCCTCGCAGGAATCAGATCAATTTTTCACCCTGCGCCTTCGGGACAGGGACCGCAAGTTGATCAGCAAAGTTCAGGCCGCCCTGGACAGAATCGAGGACGGGAGTTACGGCATCTGCGATGAGTGCGGGGAGGAGATCAGCATTCCCAGGCTGAAGGCCCGTCCGGTCACCACCCTGTGCATTCAATGCAAAAGTCAACAAGAAGAAGAGGAGCGGCTGGGCCAGAAATAGGCTCCTTGAGGGTTTTGACAGGTCATGGAGGCCAATTTTTTTCGATTCCTGGCCCAGGAAGTGGGGCCCCGGCAGGTGGGCTTGCGGGTGGAGAAGATATACGCCCCCCTGCCCGGGGCATGGACCATCAAGCTGGGAAGCCGAGTGCATCTGATCTGTGCGACCTGTACCCGCTATCGAACGTTGTTTGTCTCCGCCCACAAGCCGGACAATCCGCAGAATCCGCCACCAGAGGTAGGGTGGTGGAGAAAGCGGGTGCAGGGACGCAGGATCTTGGAATACAAAGCGGACTGGCCTTCCCGCCGGTTGGCGTTTGCCCTGGACAAAGCTCCGGGCGCATGGCTGATTGCAGACATGCAAAACGGGCTGAGCTTGGTTGACTGCCTTGACCCGGGCTTTGGGCAGGAACCGGAGTGGCCCGGTTGGGATCAGATTATGACCCAACCCGGGATCTTCCGCAGCTTCCCTCAGATAACCCCTCCTTTGCGCCATACCCTAGCCGCCCTTGATGAAGGAGATGGGCAGGCATTGCTGCGGTATCTGCAATCCGCGGATTCTCCCTCAACTTTGACCTGGGCCAGATCCGAACCCGGGGGGGGACAGGATTGGCTTGTTCCCTGGTCTGTTCCTACTTCCCTTCAGGATAGATTCGCCGACATTATATCCTATACCGACCCTGCTGCGGCTGCCCAGGATTTCGGTTGGGCGGTTCTGGAAAGCATGGGCCGGGCGCACACTCAGTCCGGGGGCCGGACCACGGGCAGAGAAAAGAAGCTTCGCAAACAATTGGCCAGGATTGCTGAAGATGAAGAACGGCTCGGCAAAATGGCAGCCCGCGGGGAGCAGGCCGAGGTGCTCAAGAGCAACCTCTACAAGCTCCATCCCGAAGCCAAGGTGAGCAGTTTGCATCTTGCCGACAGCCAGGGCCGGACCTGGACCTTGAGCCTGGATCCCCGTCTGAGTGTGCAGGAAAATATGCAGCTGTGGTACCGCCAGGCCAGAAAGGGGCGGCGCGGTCTGGAGCACGCGGCCGGAAGACGTCGGGAAGTCCAAGAGGCCCTGGCTGCTGTCCACAGCAATGAACAGGACCCAGAGAAAAAAAATGGCCAGGGACCGGGAGCAGGTGTTCGGGCCCCGGAAACAGGGGGACAGGCGAAATCAGCCGCCGGATCCAAGGATACGGTGGTCTGCCGCAGCAGGGACGGATTCACCATCTTACGGGGCAAGAACAGCCGGGCCAACCACTTTCTCCTGACCCGGACAGCCCGGCCCCACGATCTGTGGTTCCATGCCGCTCAAGGCCCGGGGGCGCATGTGTTTTTACGGCGCCCCGGACCCACTACCGAGGTTCCGGAAGCCAGCCGGGTGGAAGCGGCCAAAATTGCAGCTCTGCGCAGCCATTTTTCCGGATCGGCCAAGGCTGAAGTCATGTGTGCCCAGGTCAAGCATGTCATTCCGGTCAAAGGGGGACATCCCGGCCAGGTCAAGGTTCGAAAAGTCGAGGAAACCTTGTGGGTTGCTCTGGACCCGGACCTGGAGGAGAGATTGCAGGGCCAATGAGGGAATCAAGGTCCTGAATGCATACCCTTCATTTTTTCAAGGCTTACGCTTATGGATACTTTTGCGGGAGAGACCCCTCGAGTGCTGCTTCTGGACCCGGATCCAGACCATGGTCGGTACCTGCACACCCTGCTTTCTTCACAGGACCTGGAGGTTACCTGGCTCACCGGACACCTGCAGGGGCTGGCCGCATGCCAGGACGGCTTCTTTGCCTTGATTGTGGCCGTTGTCGAGGGCCAGGACATCTACGGCCCGGAGCTGTGTGCCCTCTTGCGGCGCAGGCAGCAACGCGGGGAAGCCTGTCCCGCCGGCCTCGTGCTCCTAGGTCAGGATCGGCACCGGGGCATGTTGACAATAAATGATCCAGGCATGGATGACTATGTGATAGAGCCTTGTCTGGATGAAGAGATCGTCTGGCGGGTGCGGCACAACTTGCGTTCTCTGAGCTTGCAGGCCGCTGGGACTCCTGAAATGGATGGCCTGAACAAGGTCTTGACCATGACAGATCTGAACCCGTTCTTGGAGCGGGAACTCAATCGGTGCAGCCGAAGGGCGGACAGCCTTGGGGTGGTCCTGATCAAGATCCAGGGCTGGGCTTTGCTGACCATGGATTATGGACCCCACGGGGCCTACCTGGTGGAGGATATTGTCATTCACCGCATCCAGCGCCTTGTGCGCACCTACGATACAGTTTTTCGGGTCACCCAGGGCAGTTTGGCCGTCCTTCTGCCCCATGCATCCAGGACAGGTCTCCAGGGCTTCATGGAGCGCATCCAGCACTCCCTGGCCGATATCCTCCACTCTGACGCCATGGCCCGGGAGGAGCTGGTTTTCGCCATCCAAGGGATATGCGTATATCCTGACTCGCAGGCCCGGCCGCAATCCGGGGTCATCGATGATTTCCAAGCCTATGTTATCCATCGGGCCCAATCCGAGGGACCCGAGCCAGGCGTGGAGTGCATCCACCTCGGGCCGGAAGGGTTGCAGCCGTTTTCAAATTCAGAGCGGGAAGACGCCCCATGAGTGTGCGCATTGCCTCCGGCCGCTACAAGGGACACAAAATCACCACGGTTTCCGGACCGGGGTACCGCCCGGCCATGGACAAGGTCCGCCAGGCCCTTTTTTCCATGCTGGAAGCCAGAGGGCTTTGCTGGACAAACAGCCGGGTTCTTGATCTTTTTGCCGGGAGCGGCAGTTTGGGTCTGGAAGCCTTGAGCAGGGGGGCACAGGAGGTCGTTTTTGTGGACAATTCATCCAAAGCGGTGCGCGCCTTGCGGGAGACTCTGTCCAGACTGGGAGTTGCAGGCGGACAAGGCCGGGTGGTAAGCAAAAAAGCGGCCGCTTTTCTCCGTCAGGCTCCCCGGGAACCCTTTGACCTGGCTTTTGTCGATCCACCGTATGGATACAACCTTCTTTTGCCAACCTTACAAGGCTTGCAGGCCGGGGAGTGGATAGTTGGAAAAGGTCTTGTCGCCGCTGAGGTGGAGGCCGACCTGGAGGTGCCCGATGTCCTGGATTGTGCCCCTGAAGTGAACCGGACCTATGGACAAACAAGGATTGTTGTATGGAGAGTACAAAGCCCAAGATCGCAGTCTACCCAGGCACCTTTGACCCCCTGACCAATGGGCACGTGAGCATAGTTCGCCGCGGCCTGGATGTCTTCGACACCATTGTTCTGGCTATAGCCAAGGACACCCCCAAACAGCCCTTGTTTTCCCTTGAGGACAGGGTGGGTATGGCTGAAGAGGTGTTTGCCAACTCTCCGCAGGTGGTTGTGGAACCTTTCACCGGTCTGTTGGTGGAGTATGTGGAGAACCGTGGAGCTCAGGTGGTCCTGCGTGGTTTGCGGGCGATATCGGATTTTGAGTACGAGTTTCAGATGGCCCTGATGAACCGGCGGCTGAAGCGGGATGTCCATACCCTGTTCATGATGACTGATTATAAATGGCTGTTCACCAGCTCATCCATCATCAAAGAAACCGTCGGATTGGGCGGGGATGTCCAGGGCCTGGTCCCTGAGACGGTCTGGGTTCGGTTGCGGCAGAAGTTCGTTATGGAGTAGACGGATATGGGGTGGCCGGACAACCCGCCGGTTTTTTGCCTGGTCGGACCCACCGGGACAGGAAAGAGCGCTGTTGCCTTGCAGGCAGCGGAAAAGGTGGGGGCTGAAATCGTCAACTGCGATTCCCGCCAGGTGTATGCCGACTTTCCCGGCATCACCGCCCAGCCATCGATACACGATCGGGCCAGATATGTTCATCATCTGTATGGTTTTTTGCCCACCTCCCGGTCCATAAGCGCCGGACGTTTCGCCGATCTGGCCAGAAAGGTGATCAAGGATATACAGGCCAGGGGGAGACTGCCCATCCTGGTGGGGGGGACCGGACTGTATCTCAAGGCCATTATCTACGGTCTGGCCCCCATCCCGGACATTTCGGAGCCGATCCGTTCCCGGATCACCCGGGAGTGCGACGAGCACGGCCCGGAGGCTCTGCATGCCAGACTCCGTAAACTTGATCCGGAAAGTGCAACCCGCCTGCACCCCCGGGACCGGCAACGGATCACTCGGGCCCTTGAGGTCCGGGCTGCCACCGGGTATACCCTGTCCTGGTGGCTGCGGACCTATCCCTGCGATCAGCCCATATATCGGACCCTGCATCTTGGTCTATGGTCTGATCTGGAGACTCTCACTCCCGGATTGGAGGCCAGAATCGAAAGGATGTGCGAGCTGGGGGCCATGCAGGAAGTCGAAGAGGCCTGGCAGCGATGCCCGGATGAAAAGGCCCCCGGCTGGTCCGGGATCGGGTGCTTTGAGCTGCTGCAGGTGTTTCTGGGACGCTGGTCCATGGACCAGGCCAAAAAAAAATGGCTGCACAACACCCGGGCCTATGCCAAGCGGCAGTTGACCTGGTTTCAAAAGGATCCGGACCTTGTATGGATCGATCAGGAGAATGCTGCCTCATCCTGGGATGTGGTGGCTACCTGGCTCAAAGATCTGGAGGACAGGGGATGGATCTTTGAGGAACCGGATCCGAGGTAGGGGACAGGTGGGGGTGGTCACGATGATATTTTCCTTCCAGGACGTTACTTCAAAGGGAGGCGGCGGATGATGTACATATGTACGCACAGGGTCCGCATATGGACCCTCATGGCCTGGGCACTTTTCGCCGGCCTGGTTTGGGTTCGTCCTGCAGCCGGTTTGACCGAAAACCTGGGCCCGGCCAGCATAGACTGGACCACGAGGACTGTAACCGCTGTAGGCGAATCCAAGACTGTTTCGAACGGAACTCAAGGGGACCGAGCCGAGGCCTTGACCGAGCGCCGGGCCAAGATGCAGGCCAGACAAAAGCTGTGGAAGGGTCTGCTCCAGGTACGGGTAGAGGATACATTCACTGTGAAAAAGAGAGTGGACAACAGTCCGGAAAAAGGCAAGGCCTTGCGGGAACTGGTGCACACATCGCCCATAACCAGGATTGAGTCCCCAAATCACCTCCAGGAGGAAGTCCACTTTGAACAGGAAAGAAAAGGAGCGGCTTTCCAGGCCAGCTTCTCTCTGAGCGGACAAAAGGCTGCTTTGTGTATTCCGTCCCAGGTCTGGTACAAAGACAAGGAACTGGCCGCCTCGGCAGTCAATGGGACGACCAAGGAACCTGGAAAGGAATTTTCCGGGTTGATCGTGGATGCCAGGGGGCTGGGGGGAAAGCCGGCTTTGATCTGTCGGTTGGTGGATGAACAGGGCAGATTGGTGTACGGGCCGTCTCTGGTCTCCAGGCGGATCGGAGAACAGCGGGGTATGACCGGCTATGCAGCGTCCATATCCAAGGCCCGGGCCGACTCCAGGACCGGAGAGGACCCTTTGCTGGTCCGGGCTCGCCGACGGACACAAGGATCGCACACTGACTTCGTGGTTCGAGCCGAGGACCTTGTTCCTCTGTGGGCCTCCCAAAGCTGGGAGGTGTTCAGGCAAGGCAAGGTGATCCTTGTCTTAGGGGAAGAAAGCGGCGGAGAGGTTGTGGAGTATCCCTTGGATTGAAAAGAAAGCCCATTGCTATGTGGATAAGAGGCTCATAATGAATATCTATCGGGGGCCCTGGAAGGCGGTTGTGGTATGTGCCCTATGCCTGATGGCTGTGGGCCCGGCTACAACGCAGGTGTTGGCCGGTGAGCAGATTGTGCGCGTTGATGAGCTGCAGGAGAGCGAAAAGACGCAAACGGCCAGGGAACAGGCCCTGTTTCTGGCTGTGGTCCGGGAAGCACAAAGCGTGCTCCCTGGATCCCTGGATCCGGACAGACAAAGGCTGCTGGCCCGATTTATAGAACCCAGGCACAGCAAATATGTCCTCACCTATTCCCGCCTGGGAGCCAACCCGGCTCGACCGGCCTGGCAGGTCCACGTCAACTCCCAGGCCTTGACCAAGCTCCTCCAAGGGCTGGGGGTCTATTATACTCCAGATCAGTCCCTTCCTTATACTCTGCATCTTTCCACGCCCGACCAGCAGGGCCAAGAGCGCATTGCTGAACTGGAACGTCTTTCCGGGTGCGTCCAGGGGGATGACCGGCATCCGGTGCTTACTGTGCAGAGAGCCTCAGACGGCGGTTGGAAAGGTGTTTTAGAGTCCCGGACCGAGACCTGGACAGCCTCGGATCAGGAGCTGGACAGCTTGTGGTTGTCTCTGTGGTCCAAGTATTTCCACAGTCCGGAAGGGGTCCAGCCCTTTGTGCGCTCAGTGGATGTGCATATCAAGGGCTGGAGCACGGTGAGCGCTCTGTCCGGTTTTTCCAATCAGCTCAACAGCTGGGCGCAGTTGGTGGTCCATGGGGTCTTGCTGCAAGTGGCCGGTGATTCCAAAGGGCTGCATGGATGGTGGAGGATACGTACTTCCCGCAAGCAGGGACTGCTCCACAAGTTGGAGGAATATGTCCAGTCCAGGGGGCTGGAACTCAAGGTCCGGGATGCAATTGCTGAATAAAGGGAAGGCCTAAGAGTCTTTCGCCGTTTGGTTGTCCTCGTCTTGAGAAGAAGAGGACTTGGATTTGGATGAGGAAATATCGATCTCATCCGGCTCATCCGTAGCCTTTTTGAAATTGCGAATAGCCCGGCCCATTCCTGAGCCGATTTCAGGCAGTTTGTTGGCCCCAAATATAACCAGGACAATGGCCAGGATAACGAGCAGTTCTGGGATGCCGATTCCGAACATGATGCCTCCTCACCTTGGGACACAAGGCACATGAATGTGTGTTGATCGATGCACCGATCATTTGTACGCCCTTTGCCCTTGTTTCGCAACTCAAATGGGGCTTAAAAAAATGATTGCCAAAAAGGGCGTGGCCTTCTATACAACAACTCTTTCCAATTGAGCAACAAGGCGCTAGTTTATGAGCGGAGTCTTCTTTCCCCGTATGCATCCGAATCTGGTCTCCGGAACATGTCCGGACTGGGTTCATTTCTTGTCCCCGGGAATGCCCCGGGAGTCGGATCAATATCCTTTTTTTCTGCCCGCGGACCTGCCTTTGTCCGAAAAGGAAAGTCTTGTCTATGCCCGCAAGGTCGGCGAGTTCACGAATCAGTTCCAAAATCCCCGGGAACTGTCCGGACTGGAAGCCCTGGGCGGGCAGGCCCCTTTTTATCAAGAGACGGTACAGGCCCTGCGGGAGGACCTCAAAGCCCATCTGCAGGAAGGGGAGCAGGAGCAGAAGGGCCGCACTCCACGCTTGCGCCTGCAGGCCCAGATGAATCTGATTATGGCCTGGATGATCGAAGAGCAGGCTGCTGATCTGCACGGTCTGGGGCGGAGACTAGAGGCCTTTCAAAGGTCCATGGACGAGTGTCTGGGCCTGGAGGAGGAAGCCCGGCAAGCACCCTGGCTGGACATCACCTCGGGTGGGCAAACAGCCAATTATCTGGTGCCGTGGACAAAGCTTGTGCCCTGGTTTGTCCTCTTTCTCGGTCCCCGGGACGCCCTGGTGATTGCAGACCCGGAGATAAGGGAGCAGGGGGAGGAAAGAGGTCTTGTTTTCCAATCAACCCGGCCGACAGATCACAGTGAGTTCCTTCCGGAGGCGGGCCAGGATGACAGCAACCTGCTCACCGCTCTGGGGCCGGGTACCGCTCTTATGGACAATGCCGGATCCGGGAAGGCTTTTCCCTGGATGTATCAGGAGATCAGGATCTTTTGTCTGCCCCAGGCTGCATATTCATAAGGGCACTCTGGGTGGGAATCCAGAACAGTAAGAATGGCTTTCCCCGAGTGCCGTGTCTTATAAGTTCTGTCCCATATAGTGGCAATTTGTAATGTTGATTTTCTTTTTAAGTTTGACCCACTATCCAACGACACGGAAATGCGAAATACGAATATCGAAATACGAAACAATCAGAGCGAAATTCGAATAAGATATAATATTCAAAAAAAACAAGCTTATAAGGGTATTTTTACCCCTTTCAGGGGGCAATCTCAACAGACAAGGCACAAAGCATGTGGCAGGATGTGAGCTGGGTTCAAGGGATTATCTTTGACTGCGACGGTGTGCTCATTGACTCCCAGGAGGCCAACCTCCGTTTCTACTCTTTGATTCTGCAACAAATGGGCCTTCCGCAGATGGAGGACCAGGACCGGGCCTATGTGCATATGCACACAGTCCAGGAGTCTTTGGCCCGGATTGTGCCACCTGACAGGCTGCAGGAAGCCTTGGGCGTGGCTCGAAAGATCAGCTACCGTCAGGTTATGGACTGGGTTCGCCCCCAGCCGGGGCTACTGCCTTTTTTGCACCTGTTGAAGGCCGGAGAAATCCGTTGCGCCGTGAATACAAACCGCACCGGCACTTTGCCTTTGGTTCTGGAGCGTTTTGATCTGGGGCAGTACTTTCATCCGTTGATCAGCGCCTCGGATGTCACCTGGCCCAAGCCCCACCCGGAAAGCGTGTATTGGGTCTTGCAGAACTGGGGGTTGAGCAAAAAGGATGTCGTGTTCATCGGCGACTCGGCTGTGGATCAATATACAGCCGAGGCTGCGGGGGTACCATTCTGGGCCTTTGGCAATCCCAGCCTGGAGGCCCAGCTGCATATCGACGAGTATTGGAGCTTACAGCAGAATTTCCGCTGGGGGCAGCCCAAGTGCCAAGTTGCGATGTGTGAGCCGTAGAGTCTTGCAGCGTGCAAAAAGGAGAAAACTTTTTGCTCTTATGAGTACCGTGTCTTATAAGTTCTGTCCCATATAGTGTCATCTTGATTTTCTTTTTAAACTTGACCCACTATTCAAGGACACGAAAATACGAACTTAATAAAGTTATAAAGGAGGAAGAATGTTTGTTCTCGCCAATTTGCTCCAAGCTATAGCCGTGGTTCTGAATATCGCTTTGACTCTGTATTTTTGGGTGGTCATAATTTCAGCCATATTGTCCTGGGTCAGCCCGGATCCGTACAACCCTATTGTCCGCATTATCCACTCCCTGACCCAGCCGGTCTTCTCCATGGTCCGGCGGTGGCTGCCCTTCACCTTCATTGGCGGCCTGGATCTCTCACCTATTGTGGTCATCCTTGTGATCCAGTTTCTCAAGGTCTTTCTGGTCCAGTCCCTCTCCCAGATGGCCATGACCATGTAGGGCACAATCTTGAATGTCGAACGGCTTCTGTTGACTGTCCGGCCATTCCTTGTCACAAAGGGATATGACGGGTAATCATAGATATCCCCGGAAGCATCCTTGAACGTATATGACTGCCAACGATCAATGCATTCAGGCCCAAGACGGCGGTATCCTGATCCATGTCTGGGTTCAGCCTGGGGCCAAGAAAAACGAAGTCTCCGGGCAGTATCAGGGGTGCCTCAAGATCCGTCTCCAGGCTCGGCCGGTGGACAATAAGGCCAATCAGGAGCTGGTCGCGTTTTTGGCCGCCATCCTGGAGGTCAAGACACGGCAGGTTCGGCTTGTAAGTGGACACAAGAATAGAAAAAAGATAGTCAGTGTGCAGATGGATGGAGAGTCAGTTCTCAAGCAGGTCCGGGACAGCCTGGGCCCGGGAAGCGGTAAGAGATGAGCCATACAGGGAAGCAAAGGATTACCCGGCAGGGGCAGCCCCTCGCAGAAAATGCATTTGATTTCCGTGTGTATACGTGCGGACTGACGGTCCGAATGGCCAAGGTATAGCTAATAGCGAGGCAAGGAGGTTGGACATGGAGCAATATGAGTTGGAGCTCATCGCCAAGTACGGGGATGTGGATGAGGACTTGAATCGTCTGTGGCAGGAGCATCTGGATTACGAAAAAAAACTGGATGTATACGAACATAAGCAATACCTGACCGCAGCCGAAGAATCGGAAATGAAAAGACTGAAGAAGATGAAGCTGGCCGGAAAGACCAAGATTCAAAATATCCTGGAAAGGTACAGACGGCAGGAGGCCGGGAATGAAGCTTAAAGGATCCCAGATCCTGCTTGAGTCCATGATCAAAGAGGGCGTGGATACTATCTTTGGGTTTCCCGGGGGAGCTGTTATAGATATATACCATCAAATCCCCAATTATGATTTGCGCCATGTACTGGTTCGCCACGAGCAAGGAGCGGTACATGCTGCGGACGGCTATGCCCGGGCCACCGGCCGCGTTGGGGTGGCCCTGGTTACCTCCGGGCCCGGGGCCACAAATACAGTGACCGGCATAGCCACCGCCTATTCAGACTCCGTGCCCCTTGTGGTCTTTACCGGGCAGGTGCCTACCCAGCTCATCGGCAACGACGCCTTTCAGGAAGTCGATATTGTGGGCATAACCAGGCCATGCACCAAGCACAACTATCTGGTTAAAGATATAAATGATTTGGCCCGGACCATCAAGGAAGCCTTTTATCTGGCCCGGTCCGGGCGTCCGGGTCCTGTTGTTGTGGATCTGCCCAAGGACGTGATGGCCGCTTCCTGCCAGTTCGCTTATCCGGAACAGATCGCCATGCGCAGCTACAATCCGCATTACGAGCCCAACCTCAGACAGGTGCGCAAGGCCGTGACCCTGATCAAGAAAGCCAAGCGGCCGCTGATCTTTGCCGGTGGCGGAGTGGTGACCTCCAATGCCCATGAGGAGCTGACCTGGTTGGCCAAGACCCTGCAAATACCGGTTACCACCTCCATGATGGGCCTGGGAGCCTTTCCGGGCAACGACCCTCTCTGGCTGGGAATGCTGGGCATGCATGGGACCTATGTGGCCAATATGGGGGTGAACAACGCCGACCTGCTCCTTTCAGTGGGGGTCCGCTTCGACGACCGGGTGACCGGAAAACTGCAGAGCTTTGCTCCGGAGGCCAAGCGCATCCACATTGACATCGACCCAACGTCTATCCGCAAGAATGTGTCCGTGGATGTGCCCATTGTAGCCGATTGCCGGTTGGCTTTGCAGGCCTTGCGCACAGAGCTGGAGAAGGTTTTGGAAAGCGATGATCTGAGTCGCCGGTATACCGACTGGAGGGAAAAGATCTCTGCCTGGGACCGGGCCCAGCCCTTGAGCTGTCCGCAGGGAGGGGAGAAGATCAAGCCGCAGTCCGTCGTTCAAAAGCTGTATGACATCACCCAGGGTGAGGCCATCATTACCACGGAAGTGGGACAAAACCAGATGTGGGCCGCACAGTTCTTTCGTTTTCACCGTCCCCGGACCTGGATTTCCTCTGGCGGCCTGGGGACCATGGGGTATGGGTTTCCCGCGGCCATAGGGGCCCAGATCGCCTTCCCGGATCAGCTGGTCATCGACATTGCCGGTGACGGCTCCATTCAGATGAACAGCCAGGAGCTGGCCACGGCTGTCAGCTACGAGCTCCCTATCAAGATCATTATCTTAAACAATGGATATCTGGGCATGGTCCGGCAGTGGCAGGAGCTGTTCTACGACCGCAATTACTGCTCCACATGCATGCACCACAATCCTGATTTTGTCCGCCTGGCCGAGGCCTATGGCGCGGAGGGCTATCGCGTCGAGAGCCGGGAGGACCTGGAGCCAGTCCTGCGCAAGGCTCTGGCCTCCAAGAAAACAACCATTGTGGATGTGATCGTGGAACAGGAGGAAAACGTCTACCCTATGGTCCCAGCCGGGGCGGGGCTGAGCGAAATGCTTTTGGTTTAGAGACGAATTGAGGAGCAGAGCATGCGGCATACTCTTTCGGTTTTGGTGGAGAATGAACCCGGTGTCCTGTCCAGGGTAGCCGGGTTGTTTAGTGGACGCGGCTTCAATATCGAGTCCCTGAATGTGGCTCCGACCCTGGAGCAGGGAATCTCTTTGATGACCATTGTCACAGACGGTGAGGAGCAGATTATCGAGCAGATCATCAAACAGCTGCGCAAGCTCATCTCTGTGATCAAGGTCGTGGACATGAATGAAATCAAGTTCGTGGACCGAGAGATGGTGCTTTTGAAGGTCAACGCCATGGATCAGTACCGGGCCGAGGTCCTGCGCATTGTCGATATCTTCCGCTGCAAGGTGGTGGATGTCAGCCCCTCGGAGCTCACTTTGGAAGCCACTGGAGACCGGGGCAAGATCAGTGCCTTGATTCAACTCCTGACCCGATTCGGGATCAAGGAAATAGCCCGGACCGGCAGCGTGACCATGCGCAGGAGTATGCAGGCGGACTGATTCTCTTATCATTATATTGTACGTTCAAAAGGGAGGACTCATGCAGGTTTTTTATGAGCAGGATGCAGATCTGAATCTGTTGGCAGATAAAACTGTGGCCATTATCGGTTATGGAAGCCAAGGACATGCCCATGCCCAGAACCTCCGCGACTCCGGGGTCAATGTGGTTGTGGGCCAGCGTCCGGGGGGGAAAAACTACGAATTGGCCAAAGAGCATGGATTTGAGCCGATCAGTGCTTCCGAGGCCGCCAAGCAGGCCGATCTGATCCAGATCCTGGTGCCTGACCAGCATCAGCCTGCGGTCTATGAACAGGATGTGCTGCCTCATTTGAGCTCCAACAAGGTCCTCCTGTTCAGCCACGGTTTTAATATTCATTTTGAGCAGATCGTGCCCCCGGAGAATGTGGATGTGGTCATGATCGCCCCCAAAGGCCCGGGGCACCTGGTTCGTCGGGAATATGCAGAAGGCGGGGGAGTACCCAGCCTGGTAGCCGTGTATCAAAATGCCAGCGGACGGGCCATGGATACCGCTTTGGCCTACGCCAAAGGCCTCGGGGCCACCCGGGCCGGTGTTATAGAGACATCTTTCCGGGAGGAAACGGAAACTGATCTGTTCGGAGAGCAGGCGGTCCTCTGCGGCGGGGTGACCGCTCTGATCAAGGCCGGCTACGACACATTGGTCCAAGCCGGATATCAGCCGGAGATCGCCTATTTTGAATGCCTGCACGAGATGAAGCTGATAGTGGATCTCTTTTACGAGGGCGGGTTTCAGAAGATGCGCCATTCCATCAGCGATACAGCCGAGTTCGGCGACTATGTCAGCGGGAAACGAGTGATCAACGAGGATGTGCGCAAGGAGATGCAAAATATTCTCCAGGATATTCAAAACGGAAAGTTCGCCAAGGACTGGATTCTGGAAAATAAGGCAGGATTGCCGGCTTTTCGAGCTATGCGCCGGGTGGAAAATGAACACGGCATTGAGCAGGTTGGGGATAAACTGCGGACGATGATGCCTTGGCTGCAGAAGTAGGCTTTTTGGGGTCCCATGCAGGACCTCGGCTTTATTTTCTGTCCTTTTACATATTTGAAACCGTGGGTAAGGTAGTGGTCGTTATTCAACCACCCCTTAATCCCCTCCTTGGCAAGTTGACCTTTACCCACACCTGACACCGTGGATCTGTTGTTTTCAGAGGGCAACCATACGGCGAAGACGCCTAGGATTGCCCCGGAGGGTCGGAGGTTGCATTCCGGGATATGAGGTATTTTGAAAGACCGACAGATAACCGGGGACCTCAGAGAGACAAGGGGCAGTGCTTCGCGTCTTCGCGTAATGCCTGCCCTCTGGGGTTTCAAAATACCCCCGGTGTCACGAGTGGGCTATGCACAGCTTGCCAAGGAGGGGACCCCAGGGGTGGTTGGGATGATGACTCTGATACCTTCAACATTTCAGATTTTCCGGCGGCAAACCTGGTATGAAACGAGACTGTATCCTTTCATTTTCGATTGCTCTCCACACACCCAGCCTTGAAGCGGGCAACCCACAGAAATGACCCGGCCGAGTGTTGTGAAAGAAAACCCTATGTTCTCCCAAGCTCAAGAGCTGTATCAGGCCGGCGAGTATGAGCAGGCCCAGCGCATCTTGCTCTCCCTGGTGGAAAATGGAGATACTGATTTCCAGAGCCTCAAGCTTCTTGTCCGGTGCTATGAGAAACGCCAGCAGTGGAACGAGATAGCCGAACTGCTCACCTCCATATCTCTGCCCGCCTATGAGCCCAAGGAATCGGCCTCCCTCCACTTCCGCCTGGGCCGGGCCTACCTGAAGGCCGGAAAATACAGTCTGGCCAAACAGAGCTTTTGGCAAATCAAGCGCTTGGTGCCTCAATTCCCGGGATTGGAGGACACCTTGCGGGAGTTGGAGCAGGTCCGGGTCCAAGCCAAGACCAGGTATGACTACCTCCTGGACAAAGGGCTGTTGAGCAAAGAACAGCTCAATGAGGCTCTGGAGCAGAGCAAGGAGCCGGACCAATACCTTATGGATAAGTTCTCCATAAGCAAAGAGGACCTCGGCCATTCCTTAACCGCTTTTTACGGGGTTCCTTTTGTTGCTTTTGATCCTACCATTGAGCCTCCTCTTGAGGTTTTTGAAAAGCGCAATCTGGATCCAGAGTTCCTTAAAAAGTATCACTGGGTGCCTTTCTCCCAAAACGGGTCCCATATTCAGGTCTTGACCGACAATCCCTTTGATTTGGGTAAAGTGGATGAGATCAAATTTATTCTGGGCACCAGCCGCATCGAGTTCCAGGTTGCGCTTCAGCAAGACATTGATGCCTTTGTGGACCGCTTTTTTCAGGAGATGACCGGCGGGGCTGAGCTGGCTCAGTTTGAGGAAAGTGTCCAGGTTGGGGCTGAGGAAGAGGAGACCCAGGACCTGGAAACCATTGTCCAGGAGGAGGACAGTGAAGTTGTCCGCCTGGTGAATGCCTTGCTCATAGAGGCCTGGAAACGGGGAGCTTCAGATATTCATGTGGAACCAAACAGTGTTTCCAAATACTGTGCGGTCCGCTACCGAGTGGACGGGACCTGTCACGAGTTCCGTAAGCTGCGTTTTGGACTGGCCAGATCCATCATCTCCAGGATCAAGATCATGGCCAGGCTGGATATCGCCGAGAGGCGGTTGCCTCAGGACGGCAAGGTCAAAGTCAAGCTGCCCAAGGTACATCGAGTGGTCGAGTTCCGGGTGGCCACCATCCCTACGGTAGACAACCAGGAAGACGTGGTCTTGCGCCTGTTGTCCTCTGGGACCCCCATGCCCCTGGATTCCTTGGGGCTCACCGCTTACAACCTGCAACACATTCAGCACCTGGTAGCTCAGCCCTACGGCATGATCCTGGTAGTGGGCCCCACAGGATCGGGGAAGACAACCACTCTGCACTCGGCCATCAGCACCATCAATACCCCGGAAAAAAAGATCTGGGCTGTGGAAGATCCGGTGGAGATCACTCAGGAAGGTTTACGCCAGGTCCAGGTCAATCCCAAAATAGGGCTGACTTTTGCCTCCTCATTGCGCTCTTTTCTTCGGGCCGACCCGGACGTGATCATGATCGGGGAGATGCGGGACAAGGAAACAGCCCATATCGGGGTTGAGTCTTCCCTGACCGGACATCTTGTCTTTTCCACCCTGCACACCAACTCGGCTCCGGAGACCATCACCCGTCTGCTGGATATGGATCTGGATCCGTTCAACTTTGCCGATTCCCTGCTCTGCGTTCTGGCCCAGCGGCTGGTCAAGACCTTGTGTCCCAAGTGCAAAAAGAGGTATACACCCAGCCCGGATCAGCTGGCTGAGATCCGACAGGAGTTCGGTCCGGAGTGGGAGGGCCTGTTGCCCGTGGAGATCCGGGACAATCCAGTATTGGCCAAGGCCCAGGGCTGCCGGCATTGCCTGGGGGGATACAAAGGACGGATGGGCATTCATGAGCTTATGATATCCAGTCCGGCCATCAAGAAGCTGATCAAGTTTCGCAAACACACCCAGGATATCCTGGCCCAGGCCAAGGAAGACGGAATGCTCACCCTGAAACAGGACGGTCTGATAAAGGTCCTGCAGGGTCTGACCACCCTGGAGCAGGTCCGGAGCGTGGCCGGCAGAGAGTAGCTGAGCATAATACACACCTGATACAGTAGTGTTATGCCATGCTGAAAAAACAAGGTGTCAGAGACATCATCCCAACCACCCCTTTATCCACTCCTTGCCAAGGAAGAGATAAAGGGGTGTTTGAACAGTAACCAATACCTTCTCCCACGGTGTCAAATGTGTATAAAGACCAGCTTGCCAAGGAGGGGACGAGAGGTCAGCGGATGACCAAAACGCAGGTCATGGTCCTGGCTGTGATCATGGGGGCTTTGCTGATGGCCCTCAAGTTCGGGGCCTATATGCTTACCGGATCGGCCGGGATTCTTTCCGATGCCCTGGAATCCATCATCAATGTGGCCGCCAGCGGCTTTGCCCTGTACAGCGTATACTTGAGCACTTTGCCCCCGGACGCCAATCATCCTTACGGCCACGGCAAGGCGGAGTACTTTTCGGCCGGATTTGAGGGGGCGCTCATTATCCTGGCCGCCGGGGCCATTTTGTATCAGGCCGTACCCCGTTTTTTCGATCCCAGACCCCTGGCCCATCTGGGCGGAGGGATGCTCTTGGTGGCCGCGGCGGCGATTGTCAATGCCGCCCTGGGCTGGCTTTTGATTCGAACCGGCAAAAGCAGCAATTCACCGGCCCTGGCTGCAGACGGCAAGCACCTGCTCACCGACGTGGTCACCAGCCTGGGGGTCTTGGTCGGTTTGCTTCTGGTCCACTGGACGAAAATGCTGTGGCTGGATCCTTTGGTGGCCTGCCTGGTAGCCGGGAATATCCTATATGCAGGATCCAAGCTGCTCCGCGAGTCCACAGGCCGGCTCATGGACGAGGCGGATCCGAAGCTTCTGGAGCATATCGTAAAGGTGCTCAACGCCCACCGGCGTCCGGAATGGATCCATGTCCATCACCTGCGGGCCCGGAGATACGGACCCAACATACATGTGGACCTGCATATGATTTTGCCCAGATCCTATACCTTGACCCAAACCCATGCCACGGTCAAAGACATTGAGCAGGTGCTGAGTGCTGATTTGGGGCCTGGGGCGGAGGTCATCGTTCATGCCGACCCGTGCACAGACTCCTGGTGCCCTGTGTGCAGTCGGCCTGAATGCGGTCAGCGGGCCGCACACCTAAGAACAGCAGGTCCTTTGCAGTTTTCTGTGCACGACGCCAGGCGGACCGAGCCTGATTCCCCCGAAGGCTTCTAGTACTGCGTCTCAAAAATATTGCCTCAATTTTTGGCAATCGGTTCTATTTCATTTATAAGTTTATTAAATTTGAATATCGAAATCCGAAATTCGAAACAATCGGAACAAATGACTTAAAAAAATAAAATTCAAAACAAAAAAAAACGTAAATCGAGATATTACAGTGTCTTATTTTGAACATTATTTCTTATTCGGATTTCGCTTTGATTGTTTCGGATTTTGACATTCGTATTTCGTATTTCCGTGTCGTTGAATAGTGGGTCAAGTTTCAAAAGAAAATCAACATTACAAATTGCCACTATATGGGACAGAACTTATAAGACACGGTA
>JBNJII010000043.1:0-22533 GCA_051749205.1 Thermodesulfobacteriota bacterium
GCTGAAAAGTGACACCTCGATTTTGCCCCAGCAGTGATGTGAAAAAAAAATTATGGCGATTGACGGCATATTCGAGCAGAAGCAGCTGCCAGATCACGAAAAGTTACAATGTTGACATTCAGATCTTTTGCAGTTTTCAAAACATGTTTGAGCCGTTGGGGGCAAAAGTTTTCATTTCCGGAATGACCATAAAGAATGAGCAGTCCACGGAGCTGTGCCGTCTTTACAAGCAGTGTTTCGAGGTCCTTGTCGGTTATCAAATCTTTTTCAAAGCATGCCCCCTTAAGTTTTCTGCACTCTATAGGTGGGATATTGATAAATGCCTCTGGAAAACTTTCTTTTTCGGCCCTCCCTGCCCGAGCAAATACATAATGCTTTCGTACGATATTTTGGGCCTGCCTTGAACTTCCGTTATAAGGATATACAAAGCTTACCCCCGAGAATCCAAGCTTTAACAACTTGTATTTGGATTCAACTATCTCTTTGTACATTGATTTTTCATGCATAACTATATATGATTTTCTTGAATAATTATACTTTATTTTATTTTTAAGTATAATGGAATGCTTTTTGTTATCTGTAACTATATCTTTAATATCTATTTTTTCATTTTTTTTTGCTTCTATATCGTGCAGGCAATATCTGTAGCGCTTGTCAATTAAGTAAGCATTATCCACTTCTATGCTTTTATCTCCTTTTTCTGGTCTGCTTGTTGTTTTCAACTGGCCCAAGTGAGCGTGATATAGGCCATGACTTGCAACTTCCCAGCCAGCAGAATGAAGCTGACGAAGATGATCCAGGCTCATTCTGTCTCTGTTTCCTATAGTTTCAGGATTTACTGCTGATACAGCTGGGGCGTTCACTTTTTGATGTACAGGAAATGATTTTGTAAAGTCTTGAATACACCCATCATCATAGACAATTATTACTGCCGGAAGTATATTTTCACCACAAACGGTGTTCGCTCTCGTAAACAGAATGATGATTAAAAAAGTAAAACATATGATTACACATTTCAAATATATATTTATTTTCAGCATAAAATATCTGTATCATTAAGGTTCTTTATATGTAAAGAATGGAGACTCAATAATCCGAGCTATGGACTTCTTTTTTTGATCAAAATAAAGCATCGAACGGCTAGGATCAGGTACAACACAAATCTTTGTGGGGCTTTCTGTGCTGATAAAAAATCTTTCCACATCATCGTCCAGTGCTTTGTAGATCTCTCTGTCCGGGATTACCAAGCAATTTATGTTTTCAGGCAAGTCCAAAATGCTCTTGGAATTTTTCAGGCCTTGAACACTATAGTTGCTTGTCTTGTTGTGAGCGGTAAACAGGTGCCCAAAGTCTTTGTTTCGGCCCTCACCAACACCATACATCCGATATTCGGGAAGATAATATGTCAGATGACGAAAGCTCCCTGAACCTTCAGGAAGAGCAAGAATCGCGGTTTCTTCTGGCTCAAATCCCTCAATAAGTTCGATGATCTGCTCCCAGTGTTCATCGTTTTTATCCACATCGAACTGGCGCATAGTATTTGAGAGTTTCGCGCCCTGCTTCTCGGACAGGGATTTCAGCTGGGGAAGAGAGCGGATGAGCTCAGCGGTTTTGCTGGAAGCTGCATTCTCCTTGGCGGTATTCACCAGGTCGTAAGCTGCCTGGGGGAGATATAACGAGCTCGCTGTATTGGCCATGAGCAGCAGTACGGCCAAGGCAGGGATCAGAAATTTGACCGGGAAAAGCAGTCCATTATGCTGTATGGCATCCACCCTCCTCTGATCCCGGAACTTTCCGGCCAGGGCATTCATGGCCAGGCCGGCCCAGAGATAGCCCACAGGCAAAACCAGAAGCACATATCCCAGCTGACCGGTATGGATGAGTACATAGGTGGCCAGAGAAGGGACCAGCCAAAGGAGGAAAAACTTCCTATCCCAGACTGAAAGAACCGAAAGAGGCTTGGCCCGAAACAGGTAGCTCAGGGCGATGATGACCAGTCCTGCATTCACTCCGGCCAAAATCCCTGAAGCCACGAAGGCCATGTTGCGCAAAATGCCGAACCCATCTTGAGCAAAGACAGAGGTGGGAGCAACAGCCAGGCTGGCCAGACTGGCCGAAGCCCGGAGGTAGGCCAGAGGATCTCCAGCCAGTACGAACAGGGGGATGAGCCAGGCCAGGTTGCCGGCAACCAGAAGGGCTCCGACCCGAAAGAGTGTTGACCAGGAAAAGGACCAGACAACAAAGAGCCAGAGGGGAATGAGAAAAAGAGCTCCGCTCTGGCGCACCGAGCCCAAGAGAATGAGCAGGACTGTGGCCAGATACAGGGAGCGGGTGGAATTGTCCGCGCGGGCTCGATATGCGGTCCACAGGAAAAAAAGTGCCATAGCCATGGCCAGTGAATAGCTCAGAGCCACCTCACTGTAGTACCAGACAACCGGGGAGAGGCCAAAAGCCAGGCCGGTGAGCAGGGCATATAGCCGGGACATGAAGCGGTAAGCCAAAAGAAAGAGGGCGGCCGGTGCGAGTGCTCCGCTCAATGTGCTGAGCAAGGTGAAGCTCATGTTTGCATCAGCAGTGAGGTGATTCAGAAGCCACCCCAGGGCTATGTATCCAATATATCCCGGGGGATGGGGCTGATGATGCTCAAGGCTGAACAGATTTGTCCCCAGGGCGTAGTTCACTGCATCCCAGTTGACTAAAAACTCGGCCTGAAAGGGAAACCGGAGAGCCAGAAAGAACAGAAAGATTCCCGCTGCAGTAAGCAAGGAGGTATGGGGCGACAACTTGGAGATGAGCCAGTGCATGCATTCCTTTCTTCCGACCATCCGGGTGCTTGTTGTACAAAACATCTTCGCGTTGAACATTTGGCAACGACTCCTTGCCTGTTGGACTGCTTATAGCTCCCATCTAGAGTGCATACTCTTATAGGGAATGCGCAACAGCAATTAGCAGGATGTATGCCAGGACGGACAACAATTGCCTGGACCTTGCTGAGACGACAAGCCGGCATAAAGAAAGGACTGCCCGGCACCGGCACAAGCAATGCCAAGGATACAAAAGCCCGAGGACTCGGTCACCTTGTGACACATGTGTCAGAACCCCGCATAAGCTGTCAGAAAAAGCGGTGCAAACCGCCTTATTTTCCACGAAAAAAATGTTTTGGCTGATTTTTTGCATGGCCTCATTTCCGTCTGCGGTTGTCAATTTTGTGATTACATATATTGGCCTTATCTAGACGGAGAAAGTCATGCCCCTGAAAGTCAACAAGGCGTCTCCCGCCTTTCCTAAGATTCAAGACATAGCTGAACTGGCCCGGCCTCACCAGTATGTAAAGAATCTCTTCATCTTTTTGCCGGCATTTTTTGCCTTCAAGCTCCATACCCTTGACGAGATCTGGAGTACTTTTCTGGCATTTGCCGCCTTTTCTCTAGTGGCCAGTTCTGTGTATATATTCAACGACTGGAATGACCGGGATGAAGACCGAAATCATCCCCAAAAACGTGAACGACCCATTGCCTCAGGCAGGGTTGGCCCAGCTCAAGCCTTTTTCTCCCTGGTCCTTTTCCTGTTTACCGGGCTGTTCATTGCAGCCTGCACGGTTCCCGGGATTTTATACTTCCTGGGCACCTATTTTATCTTAAACATCGCCTACTCCCTCAAGCTCAAACATCAGCCGGTCATCGATGTTGCCGCAATCGCCATTGGTTTTGTGATCCGCCTTTTTGCTGGGGCAGCAGCCACCGGTGTTGTTTTATCCCATTGGATTATTGTCATGACCTTTCTCTTGGCTTTATTTCTTGCTCTGGCCAAGCGGCGGGATGATGTCCTCATCCAGAGCACTACCCAACAAAGAGCCCGGCCTGTTGTTGACGGCTACAACCTGAAGTTTTTGGATGCCTCCATGGTCATGACCGCTTCAATCGTCATCTTGGCCTATATCATGTGGTCCATGTCTTCGGATGTGCCGGATAAGTTTGCCAGTCCGAACACTTACTTGACTGCAATATTTGTTGTTTTAGGAGTTATGCGCTATATGCAGATTGCCTTGGTGGAAAAACAAAGCGGCAGTCCCACCAAGGTCCTTTTCAAGGATACCTTTCTGCAGTTGACTTTGCTCGGCTGGATGGGAAGCTTTGTCTGGATCTTATATCTTTAGCCTGTTCATACTGTTGGACAATTCACATGGCCAAACCTCTGCTCTATACCCTTTTTGCCTGCATATCCACAAGCGTGAACCTTTGGATTTTTCTGGTTCGCAACATGCAGGCGGGGCCTTGGGCCTTGGTATCGGCTACACAGCCAAGTACTTTCTGGATAAAAATTTTGTCTTCAGGACTCATGCATGCACCTTTCAGGATGGGGCCGCTATCCGGTAATTGAAGCAGAGCCCCTCGTATTTCAAGATCAACGCTCTTTTGCTTCCAAACTGGCTGCCCACAAGGGGCTTATAGCCTATGGAAACGGCAGAAGCTACGGAGACAGTGCGCTGGCCAGCTGCTACGTTCCCTTACGTTCTAGGGACCGCATGCTGGATTTTGATCCGGCCTCAGGCCTTTTGACCTGTGAAGCAGGGGTCCTTTTATCCGAAATCATAGAAACCTTCCTTCCCAGGGGCTGGTTTTTAAAGGTGACTCCAGGCACCAAATTAATAACCGTGGGCGGGGCCATAGCCGCGGATGTGCATGGGAAAAACCACCACGTAGACGGCTGTTTCGGAGATATGGTGAGAAACCTGACCCTCATGCTCTCCGATGGCCGGATTGTGCACTGCTCCAGAGAGCAAAACCAGGAACTCTTTCAGGCTACCTGCGGGGGGATGGGACTGACCGGAATTATTCAGCAGGCCAGCTTTTACCTCCAGCCGGTACCTTCTACGGTCATTGAGCAGGGGACAATCAAGACCGGCAGTCTGGAGGAAACATTTCATGCCTTTGAAAAATATGCAGACTGGCCGTATTCCGTGGCCTGGATCGACTGTTTGGCCCCCCAAAAGTCCCTGGGACGATCATTGCTTATGGTGGGCAGGTTCGCACCTATCGGAGCTCATACATACACCCCGCGGAAAACAAAAACAGTGCCCTGCAATTTTCCGGGATTTGTTTTAAACAGCTTCAGTGTGCGGACCTTTAATGCCTTGTACTACGCCAAGAACCGATCCAGAATCAGCCTCAGCTTTGCTGATGTGGATTCCTTCTTTTATCCCCTGGACGCCATAAACAATTGGAACCGCATTTACGGACGCAAAGGATTTATCCAATATCAGTTCATCCTGCCCAGAACTCACAGCTATGCGGGCCTGGAAAAAATCTTGCGCAAGATCAGTCAGAGCGGCATGGGCAGCTTTCTGGCTGTGCTCAAGCTTCATGGACCAGGCAACGACAATCTTCTCTCTTTCCCCCTGGAAGGCTACAGTCTGGCATTGGACTTCAAAGTCCAGCCCGGGCTATTCGCACTGCTCAACAAGCTGGACAGCATTGTCCTGCAGCACAGGGGACGCATATATCTGGCCAAGGATGCCCGGATGAGCAGAGAGACATTTGAACAGGGCTATCCGCAAGCGGAAAAGTTTCGTTCCCTGCGCAGCTCCCTGGGGCTGAAAGGAACCTTCAACTCTCTTCAATCCCAAAGGCTCGGCTTATGACCAATTCATGGATACTCATCCTGGGAGCGAACAGCGACATGGCCACGGCCACAGCCAGGCGATTCGCCCGGGCTGGATACAATATACATCTGGCCTCCAGAAATACGGAGGAACTTGAAAGAGAAACCTCGCATTTGAAAATCAAATATGGAGTTCAGGCTCAGAATGTCTTTTTTGATGCTCAGGACTATGCCTCACACCCTGGATTCTATAGCGATTTGCTGCCCAAACCCTTTGGAGTGGTTCTGGCCTTTGGACTCATGGGCCAGCAGGATCAAGCCCAGAATGACTTTTCACAGACCAGAGAGATCATAGATACCAACTTCACTGGAGCAGTGAGCATTCTGGAGGTTATCAGCGCGGATTTTGAACGTAGAAAATACGGGTTCATTGTAGGTATTTCTTCCGTAGCCGGCGATCGGGGACGGCAGAGCAACTATATCTACGGCAGCGCCAAGGCCGGGTTGTCAGCTTATCTTTCCGGTTTGAGGCACCGTTTTTTTGCCTCCGGCGTACATGTACTCACAGTTAAACCTGGGTTTGTGGCCACTAAAATGACCGCTGATCTGGATTTGCCCGGCAAATTGACCGCACAGCCCCAGGAGGTTGGAGACCGAATCTTTGAGGCAGTCAGGAAAAAGAAGAATACAATCTATGTCCGAGGGGTATGGCGTCAGATCATGTTCACCATCATTCACCTTCCTGAATTCATATTCAAACGGACAAAGCTCTAAGCTACGCATTGAGCACGTGGAGCAGATGCTGGTGCTCTTCAATCTGTTTGAGCTCAACAGTTCCAGCATAACAACGACACCAGGGCTTCTCTTTTGGTAGGTGGCCTTTGATCATTTGCTTTGGTTACGTTTATAAAAAAGCCCCCATGAAGATATGAGGGCTTAATACATCCAACCATTACTTTCTTACTTCAAAACCTATATGTTAGCCCTAC
This sequence comes from Thermodesulfobacteriota bacterium, assembly GCA_051749205.1. Taxonomy (GTDB): domain Bacteria; phylum Desulfobacterota; class Desulfovibrionia; order Desulfovibrionales; family Desulfothermaceae; genus Desulfovermiculus. The sequence continues at coordinate 6,591 of JBNJII010000043.1, forward strand.
AGTTACAACAGGATACCACTCATAGTCAATATCGCTCTCTACGTCTCTTACTTCATTTTCAATGTCCTGCTCAATCTGATCAATCCCTAATGGATTTTCCACACTCAAATCAACACTTGGAGTACCATGATACATTGCTCCAACATCCAATGAGAAATGAATATTGCTATTGTTCTTAGCGCTCGTTCCCCATCCAAGTCCAATGTAAGGTGAAAAATCATCTACAGTAACATCGCCGGATACTGAACCAAGCTGGTTTGCTGTATAGCTATGATCTCCAAATTCATATGTCTTACCTGAAGACAGTTCGGCATCGAGATCAATATTATTGTCATTATAATATGCCCCGCCAGTCAGCCTAAAGCCATTGGCAAAAGGATGAATGTCTACCAATGCTCCTAGTGAAAAAAGATTAAGGTCAGTGTCATAGTCAACACTATCATATGTATCGTCATATGAATATGTGAAATAGTTTCCAGTTATTCGCCCTTTGACCTTGGAAGAAAACTCATAGCCAAGATCAAGCCCGAACCCCAACGTACTCACATGTGGGGAAATGAAAAAATTGCCGGATTCTAGGTTGTGCAGACCTTCTTGATATGTCTGAGCATAGACACTTGAGCCTGCCAACAAGAAGGTGAAAAAAAAGCCAAAACAAACTAAAACTTTCAAGATTTTATTCACCATACTTCACGCTCCTTGTTTGCTGTAGTACACTCACGCATCAATAGCGACAGTAGCAAAATCAACTCCTGAGAAGTTAAGCGATCACCGGTCACAGATTCTGCTTTTGTGGGAGGTCCGGAGCATCGTCGAACCATCTGCGCCAGGTGGCGGTCATTCTCTCTAACTCTTCGGGTATAAGGTACGTGATGTTTAGTCCGCCGCTCTGAAAGACAGCCGGGGAAGATGGGGAAATGCTGGAAGAAATCTAACCATTGCCGCCATTTTTTGGATTTATTCGATGGATTGAATCAAAAAGCGTACCGATAACGCTATATTGGAATGAATTGAACAAGCTGTTCACACCCTGTTATATGGCCCTGACGAAATAATAATATTTACCCGCAAGTATGCATTTTCGGGTAAAAAAAGAGAGTAAAAACCGCCCCAGGCCATATTTTGATCTTGATTTTGCTTGAGCTAACTGTTAAAATTTTCCGTAAAGATTCACGAAAACAGGTAAATAGGAATTTTTCATGTCCGACCTGGCTCTGGCCACCTCCTCCCCCGCTGTCTTCAAAAGCGGACAACTCAAAATCAAGTACCTCATGCCCGACAATCTGGATCGCCTGACCACCACCTGGCGCAGATGGTTCGACGATGCACCGACGACCGACGACAAAAGAAAGGTCAGGGCAGGTACTGGCTCGTCTGTCCAGGACCTGCTTGGTCACTCCAGTTTGCTGACTACTGCTCAGTATCTGAGGTTGTCCGGGCAGGACATCGAGAGCATGATCAGGGGGAAAGGGACTTTAAAGACTGACTGCATGACAAGAGAAAGCGGAAAGTCATATCCTACCGCAAACCGCTCCGGCCCCTCACCCTTCTTATAGTTAATGGATATTTTCCAACCAGGCGATGGTCAGTTCTTTAAGCAGACTCCTTTCCATTACCCCTGCTTGAGTTATGCAGGAACGAATAAGGTTTATTATGAAAGATGAACATAAAACAAAAAAGCAGCTCTTGCGGGAACTGACAAAGCTACGTTCGCAAAATGATGTACTTGCAAACTCAACATTTGGGCATATGCCGGCTGATCTTACCATGGATGTTACCTTTGACTATGCCGAATGTATTCTGGAATCTCTTCGAGACCCCATTCTGGTCCTGGATGAAGACCTCAAGATAATGTCGGCAAACCGCAGCTTTTATACGACTTTTCAAACCATTCCTGAGGAGACCATTGGAAGCTTTATCTATGACCTCAAGAACAAAGATTGGGACATCCCCAAACTCAGGGAGTTACTTGAAAAAGTCATTGCCAAAAAACAAGCTTTCGACGACTTCGAGATCAGCCATGATTTCCAGGACATCGGTCATAAGGTCATGCTGCTCAATGCTCGCGAAATATATCGCAAAGACATGGGCGCAACAGTGATTCTCCTGGCCTTTGAGGACATTACAGAACACAAGCGCCTGGAAGACTTGTTAGCTGATTCTGAAGAGCGCTACAGGCGTCTTTTTGAAACTGCGAACGACGGGATAGTGCTCCTGGAAAAAGACCAAGGAAAGATAACCCATGCTAATCCGGCTTTCGAGAATATGCTGGGTTATAATACAAAGGAGGTCATTGACAACAAGCTTCACAACTTTGTTGTTTTGCCTGACTTGTACGATTTTCAAACTATAATGCAAGTTTTGATCAAGGAAGGCATTATTAAGTTCGATAATGTTCCAATAACAACCAAATCCATGCAACAACTCGATACCGAAATATATTTTGTGGACCGGGCAAAATTGGTGCAATGTAATATTCGTGATGTCACCGAGCGCAAGCGGCAGGAGGAAGCCCAGCGAAAGAGCGAGGAGAAATTCCGCACCATATTCAATAGTTCCAGCGATGCCATCTTCATTCACGATAGTTCAGGACGGTTCCTGGAAGTGAACGATGTGGCTTGTGAGCGCCTCGGTTATACCCGAGATGAGCTGCTGGAGATGACCTTGATGGATATCGACACCCCGGAGGCGGCCAGAATTGCGCCGGAGCATATACGACATGTGCATCAAGAGGGCTTTACATCCTTTGAGGCCACCCATCAACGAAAGGATGAACAGCAACTCCCGGTTGAAATAACCAGTCGCCTGATCGATTATGAAGGCGAGACCTGGATTTTGAGCACTGCCCGGGACATTACAACACGCAAGCAGGCGGAAAAGGAGCTACACAAATATCAGCACCTTCTGGACAAGTCCCAGGAAATCGCGCACCTGGGGAGTTGGGAGGTCGACGTACCCTCCGGGCGGCTTACCTGGTCCGACGAGACCTATCGCATTTTCGGGCTCGAGCCTCAGGAAGCGGAGATCACCTATGAAAGGTTTCTCCAACTTATCCACCCGAAGGATCGTGATCTCGTGGACTCCACATACATGGACTCTATTCGTATGAACAAGGAATCCTATGAGATCGAACATCGCATCATCCGCGATCAAAATGGTGATATCCGTACAGTATTCGAAAAAAGCTATCATATAAGAGATGATTCTGGAAACATTGTCCGATCTGTAGGCATGGTTCAGGATATCACTGAATTGAAGCAGGCTGAAGAAGCCTTACGCCTATCAGAGAACTACTACCGAACCATATTCGAGACCTCTGGATCGGCTATGCTCATTATTGAAGAGGACACCACCATATCCCTGGTCAGCTCGAACTTTGAAGAGCTGTCAGGATACTCCAAGCATGAAATTGAAGGGAAAAAATCCTGGACCGAGTTCGTGCATCCAGAGGATGTGGAGTGGATGAAGGAAAATCACTATTTGCGCCGGCGTGACCGTGACTCCCACGCAGCCCCACGTAATTATGAGTTCCGCTTCCTGGACCGCAATAGAGAGGTGCGTCACGGCTATCTGACAGTCGGCATGATCCCTGACACTGCACAGAGTGTTTTTTCCCTTGCAGACATTACCCACAGAAAGGAGGCGGAAGAGCGTTTGCGGACCGCCCACGACAAGGTGGACACTTTGGTCCAGTTAAGTGCCGATGGACTCATGGTGCTGGACCCGGATGGGATAATCCTCTTCCTCAACCCTGCAGCCGCTGAGATGCTGGGAAGGGAGCAGGACGAGCTTTTGGGAGAGCAGTTCGGACATCCCCTCATTCCAGGCTCAGACACTGAGATAGAACTTCTTTCCAACTCCGGGGAATCTAGAGTGGTGGAGCTTCGGGGCCGGGAGACCGAGTGGAGCGGGCAGAACGCCCTTTTGGTATCATTACGGGATATAACGCAACGTAAGCGAGCCGAAGAAAGAATCTATTACCTGGCCTATTACGATGAGCTGACTGATCTGCCCAACAGAAGATTGTTTCACGATCGGCTGAAGCAGCTCACTGCTCGATGTGAACATTTCGGTGAGGGGGGCGTTGTGTTTCTGGTGGACGTGACCAGGCTCAGGGAGGTGAACGACACCCTGGGGCAACAGGCCGGGGACGAGCTTATCAGGCAAGTAGCGCGGCGATTAGAGGACACGGCAGGTGAGGAAGACACAGTGGCCCGTGTCTCCGGAGGCGAGTTCATGGTCTTATTAGAAAGAAGGGTTACTGATGAGAGAGCCTACAATCTCGGGGTGCGTATTCTGGAACGAATTGGTCGGGAGCTCGAACTGTCCGGCAGGCTGGTCTATCCAGGGGTCAATATCGGGTTCACCCTGTTTCCGCAAAGGGGAACTGATCCGGACACTCTGATCAAGCAGGCGGATTTGGCCTTGAGCGTGGCCAAGAAAAGAGCCCACAGGATTCAGGAGTATGCGGGGCAAGAGGATTGGATATCCCAACGGTTTCATTTGGAACACGACCTAAAGAAAGCCCTGACCAACGAGGAGTTCTTTCTCTGCTATCAGACGCAGATCGATCTTCGAACCGGCTGCATTGTGGGCCTGGAAGCCCTCCTCCGCTGGAAGCATCCCCATAGGGGAATCGTCTCCCCTGGGGAATTCATTCCAGTGCTGGAGCAAACAGGAATGATCGCCTCAGTGGACGAATGGGTGATTCACAGAGTGTGTGGGCAACTCAAAATCTGGCAGGAGAAGGGCATCGTTGTGAAAACCTCTGTAAACCTGTCAGCTCAGGAACTCAACGATGACGCCACGTTAGAGGTGGTCAGGGCTGCTTTGGCAGAGAGTGGTGTGCGTGCGGAAAACCTGGAGGTGGAAATTACTGAAACGGGCCTCATGGAGAACGTGGACCGGGCCTCACAGATCCTGCAAACACTTTCCAGCTGGGAAGTAAGGGTGGCCTTAGACGATTTCGGGAAAGGCTATTCCAGTCTGAGCTATCTGCAAAAGCTGCCCATCAATATCATCAAGATAGACAAGGGGTTCGTGGACGGCCTGCCGGAAGACAAGGACTCCGTCACCCTGGTGCAGACGATCATTGCCATGGCCCACAATTTAGGCAAGGAGGTCCTGGCCGAGGGCGTAGAGCATGAAGAGCAGAGCCAAACATTACTCGAGCTTGGCTGCGACTATGGCCAGGGTTTTTTGTGGAGCCGCCCCCAGCCGGTTGACAACCTGTCATTACGATAAATGGTTGAGAAAAGTGGCCCAGCAGATCCAGAAAACGCTCAAACGACCAAGTGATTTCTGTGCGCGTTTGAGGGGTAGCTACATGCGAAGACGACGCGACATTCTCCAGGGCGACGTTGATTTATCAGGCAGATACCGCGATGTATCAATCAAAAAAGAACGGAAGAGATCGTGTGAGCTATTTCAGGGAATAACTTTTAGGGGATCGGGAACAGCTTGGACGGCACGTCACCTCCCTGAACCCAGAGGCCGGCAATTACCCCATGCCCACCGACCCCAAAAGGGTGCAGGCTTTGCTGCGCGCAGCCCATCTCTGCTGGGAGGCCTTTCCCTATCTGCAATTGCGCTACGGGGAGCGGGGATGGCGGATTACTTTGAGCGATGCAGCCTGGTTAACGACCATGTGTGAGATGCAGATAGAACATATGCTGGACAACATCCTCTGGATTGTGGAGGTTTTGGCCCATCGGGGCATTCCTTCCCTGACCATGGAAAAACAGCTCCTTTTCCTGCACCAGGAACTGATTCATGAAGATCCAGAGCGCAAGCAGACCTATGACCGCTTGCTTTAGGCCCATGATGCAATACAAGAGCGGAGAAACCTTGGCCTGCCCCGGCAGGCGGAGATAGATCTTGCCCAAGCACTGGAAGACGTGCTGAACACCTTCCCGAATAATCCGCTTCCTGACCTGGTTCCCCTCTTGACCTTAGCTTGCTTTGCTGCGGACAGCAAGGAAGTTCCCGCGGCAAACAGGGGCTCTGTGCCCTGTGGCCAGCCATGCAGGTGAACACATTCCGGGGCTTTCCGGGTGTACCCGTCGTCATTTCACTCCCCGGGCTCTAAGAGTTCAGGGGAACTTCCCCGTCCGGCCGGTGACCATGACCCCCGCCTCTCCATCTCTCTTTTCATTGGATTGTCACTGAGAAGTCATAAATTTGGCAAAGAGCATATATACATACAGATGTGTGCGCACCATGTATGTCATATGACATGTGCAGTCTTGAGTGAATTGGAAACGCTAAACAGCAAAATGGGGAGGGTCTCAACATGCTTAACAGGTATAAGCACATCTGCTTCTTGGTATTATTTCTCTTCTTTTGGACCTCAGGCCAATCTTTTGCCGACAATACGGCATCATATGAAGAAAGAATTAAGAAACTTGAAGACAGACTGAGTGACTTGGATGAAGACAAAATGAGCAGTGTTCAGTCTGTAGCTGATTTTATTGAACGCCTGAATATGGAAGTCAAGGTTGGGGTCTGGGGGTGCATGAAACGGAATATGCTGACGATGCCGGGGATACAACAGACATCAACTTGGACACCCTCGAGCTGTATTTCAAACCGGACCTGAACAAATGGGTGCATGGGTATGTTGAGCTGGAGTACGACGATGACGACGACTCCATCAAGGGCGAGGAAGCCAGGATCATTCTGAAGAACACTGACGAATTCCCCTTATATGCAGCATTTGGAAAGTATGAGGCCCTTCCTTTCGGAAACTTTGAGACCTTCATGATCGAGGACTCATTGACCGAAAGCCTGGGCGAAACCAAGGAAGTAGCCGCTGTCCTGGGCTTTGAGCAGGCTGGCTTTAACCTGGAAGCCAGCATATTCAATGCCGACGATGTGACCGAAATTGATGAAGACGACGACCCCCTGGACCAGTACACCCTGATGGCCAGTTATGGAAAGGAAATCGATGCGCTGAGCCTTCAGCTGGGGGGAAGCTACTACAATAATATTGCTAACGCCGGCGATATGCCCGACCTTTTGGCCCAGGACGAGATCAAGGACTACGTTGGAGGCCTTGGGGTCCACGCCATTCTGGGCTGGCAGGGACTGTATCTCATAGGCGAGTATATTACCGCTTTGCAGGAGTTTGAAGACGATGAGCTCCTTTTTGACCACAGCGGTGCCCAGCCCAATGTGTGGAATGTCGAGTTGGCCTACGAAACAGAGATCAAGGACCATGAAACCATTTTCGCCCTGGCCTATCAGGGAACGGATGAAGCCATATCGGTCAGCGACGTGGATGATACATTGCCGGAGAGCCGGGTCGCAGCCAGCGTTGGCGTCGAATTGTTCAAAAATGTCAGCTTGGCCTTTGAGTTCATGCACGACGAAAACTATTCGGACAATGATTTCGCCTCCAGCGGCTGGAACCTGGCCGATTACAGCTCAGTAGCCGACCAGGACAAGCAGACATTCATCACCGAGCTGGCCTTCGAGTTCTAGACAACTCAGCGTGTTGCGTCCTTAAGGACCTGAGCATTCATGGCCTGATCATCTCTGCTTTGATCCCGTCGAAGAAGCCTCGCAATGGCGGGTGGGCCGCAGCATATATGTGTGGTTCGTGGCCCGTCATTGCCAGAATATCGCTCTCACCCAGTACGCTATTCAGCCCCTTGGCCGCAGAGAGTTCAAGAACAATACCTCACGCTTTGCATGGGAGCTTTTTGAGACCGCTGCAGCGTCTCTGTGTTTTTCATCCAAATGCAAACAGATCGTGATCAACCTGTTACCCACAGGGTATATCCCAGTTGGGTCTTGATATATCTATCCAGGTGTTCGACCATGACCAGGGAGAGCTATTATGTCTTCATCAGGCCTAACCGCTGACTTGCATGTCCATTCCAAGCATTCCAAACGCCCCTCGCAATGGATTCTGCAAAAGATCGACTGCCCGGAGTGCTTTTCCGATCCAAAACGGATTTATGGCCGGGCCCAGGACCGGGGCATGGACCTGGTGACCATAACCGATCACAACTCCATCGACGGGGCCCTGGAGATCGCCCACCTGCCGGGGACCTTCATCAGCGAAGAAGTGACCTCCTATTTCCCGGAGGACGGATGCAAGATCCACATCCTGACCCTGGACATCAGCGAGGAGCAGCACCGGGACATTCAGCACCTGCGCCGGGATGTGCACGATTTGGTCCCCTATTTGCGGGACCATGGCATTGTACACATCATGGCCCACCCTTTCTACGACATGAATAATCGGCTACGCATTGAGCACGTGGAGCAGATGCTGGTCCTCTTCAATCTCTTTGAGCTCAACGGCTCCAGGGACGAGGTCCAGAACCGTATATTGAATCAAATTCTGGCCGATCTGTCCCGGGAAGACATCGAGCTATTGGCCGTCAAGCACGGCCTGGAACCAGAGGGCGAACGGCCGTGGATCAAGACCCTGACCGCTGGATCTGACGACCACTCCTCCCTGAACATCGCCCGGGCCTATACCCGAATTCCCGGGGCAACCGGGGTAGAGAGCTTTATGCAGGGGCTTCAGAAAGGAAACACAAAAATCCACAACCAACCGGCCACAGCGAAGACCATGGGCCACAATCTGTACGCCATCGCCTACCAATTCTATAAGTCAAAATTCAATCTGGATCGGCATGTTCACAAAGACGGGTTGCTGCGCTTTGTCGACTGCGCCCTGACCAGGAACACGGAAAACAGCCGCGGTTTTTGGACCTGGCTGTACGATACCATCGGAGCCGGGCGCAATGCCTGGTCGTTTGCCAAGCCCGACAATTCGGACATATGCGCCATGATCCGCCGGGAAGGGCAAGCCATTTTGGACGCCAAGCCCGGGTTGCAGGAATCGGTGTATGGTCCGGAGCGTTCTTTCCAGGACCTGGAAAACGACTGGTTCGATTTTGTCCGGGCTGCATCCGACCGCCTGATGTACATCTTTTCCCAGACTCTGGTGGAAAGCGCTTCCAAAGCCAGACTGTTCAATATATTTCAAACCATGGGTTCCGGAGGTTCAATCTACGCCCTGCTAGCCCCATATTTTTTGGCTTTCGGACTGTACAGCAAGGATCGGCCCCTGGCCAGGGCCTGCCTGCAACGATTTTCGAGCAAAACAGATGAAGACTGCCGACATCGATCATCCAAGGTCGCCTTGTTCACCGACTCCTTTGACCATTGCAACGGGGTGGCTGTGACCCTGCAGGGCCAGACCCAGCTGGCCCGGAAGCTGGGAAAGGACCTGAGCATACTCACCTGCGGATCAATGCTGGACATGGACAATCAGGTGAACTTTGTCCCCTTCAGGCGGATCGATATCCCGGAATACCCGGAATTGGATCTTGCCTGCCCCTCCTTTTTGCAGATCCTGGACTATTGTGCGGACAACGACTTCACCCACATCCACACCTCCACCCCCGGTCCCATGGGGTTGGCCGCCCTGGCTGCGGCCAGGATCCTGCAGCTGCCGATTTACGGTACCTACCACACCTCCTTTCCCCAATACGCCTCCCAGTTGACCGGCGATGCGGATATGGAATCCCTGATGTGGACAGGGATGGTCTGGTACTACAACCAACTGGACCGTGTGTATGTGCCCTCCCGGGCAACAGGGGAAGAAATTCAAGGTCACGGGATTCATACGGACAAGATTGCCCTTTATCCCCGGGGAATCGATACATCCCGATTTCACCCCAGGTATGCGAACGGATTTTGGAGCGAACGCTTCGGTCTGGACCAAGAGAGTCTCAAACTGCTGTATGTGGGCCGGATCTCAAGTGAGAAGAATCTGCATGTTCTAGCCCAGGCCTACCTGCAGATTGCGCAGGAACGAGAGGACGTGGAGCTGATCATTGTGGGCGATGGTCCATTTCGTGATGAACTCCAAGCCATCATGGGCGGGATCCGGACCGTATTCACCGGCACCCTGTCCGGACTGGACCTGGCCCAGGCCTATGCCGGCAGCGACATCTTTGTTTTTCCCTCGACCACAGATACTTTCGGCAACGTGGTATTGGAAGCCCAGGCCTCCGGTTTGCCGGTTATAGTCAGCGACCAGGGAGGACCGCAGGAAAATATTGTCCCCGGGCAGACCGGCCTGATCGTGCCCGGCTTGGACCCAGACGCCCTGGGCAAGGCCATCCTGGAGCTCGCAGAGAACCCGGAACGCCTGGCCATGATGAAGGGCCAAGCCAGAGATTACGCACAGCAGCGATCTGTGGAACAAGCTTTTCTCCGCGGCTGGGAGATGTATGGTGACGAAAGAGAGAGGTCAGAAGTCAGAGGTCAGAGATCAGAAGGAGGAAAAAAAAGGTCAGGGGTCAGCTTTTCCACCGGCAAATCTGACCTCTCTTTTGGGCCAAAGCCCCCAAAAGAGAGAATTTGCCGGATTGATCATGAATGAAACGTGTTGTGGGGATGCCGGAATTACCAAAAGGGCGACTGCCAGTCGCCCCTACACACCATTACGCCAGCACGATGTTAATTTTTTCATAGGCCTTATCGAACATCTTGTAGGGGCGACCGGCGGTCGCCCTTCCTGGCCAGGCTGGGGCCTGACGGCCCCGAACTGCCAAACACCGACCGGGGTTGAGTCTTGTTTAATACGAGAGATCAGGGGCCAGAAGTCAACACCTCCACTGGCCGCAGCCGTCCAGTTTGATCGAGCAAGGAACAGTTACGAAGGGGGCTGGCCCTCGGAGAGGACCGCCCTACCCAAAAGACCACGAACTGGGTTGCAACCGCTAAACTTCAAGAAAAAAGCAAGGCATCACATGCGAATCCTCATCGGCTATTCCATGCGCAGCGGGAGCACGCTTTTACAGCATATCCTGGATCAGCATCCCGCAGTCCGGTCCTACAGCGACATCAGTTCCTTTCCAGCTCTGGCCTCGGCCTGGATGAGGCTGCCGCCAAGGGGCTACCGGCTGATCAAGCCTGTGGATCTTTTCTATCTCCTGCCCGGCTCTCGGCTGTTGGCGTCTTTTGACCGTCATGTCTGGCTGATCCGGGACCCGAGGGACTGCTATCTATCAGCCGTGGAGTCCGGTTACGCATACCTCTTCTGGCCTCCGGGCAAGAAGCAAGAAGGCATAGATATCGGCCTGGTCAAGCGGTGGAAGAAAATCGTCGGGCGGTACCTGCAAAATCCCGACAAATGGCATTTGATCCGTTATGAGGACTTAGCCACCGATCCGGACAGGACCCTGAAATCCCTTTTGGATTATTTACATCTGCCCCAGGAAAAACTGCTGCCCTTCTCCCGCTTCAACCTGCTCAAAGGCGGGGACTACAAGCTGCGCACAACAAATACAGTAAACCCAAAATCCGTATATCGCTTTACCCGCCAATTGTCCACAGAACAGCTCGATGTCTTTGATAATCACCTGGAGGCCGAGCTGAAAGCTTTCGGGTATTCACCAAAACCATCTTAAAAAATCAAATCTGATCCCAGACGAGAGATAGGCTTCGAAGAAGTCCAGGAAATCTGATCCCATTTACATTGAATATCAGCCGTCAAGCTCTTATTAATTCTTATCTGAGGCAATCCTTGGGCCAGCACTATCTTGCTGGCAAAGCTTCACTATGAAGATTTGCTTGGAAACAGTCGGGCTCGTGCAGATTGAAGCTAAAACCTTCAATCTGCAAACAAGGAAAAGGCCCGGAAGCAAAAAGGTTCCGTCTGCAACAGGCCAGACCTCCCAGTCCGAGCACAGCTGCCGTTTATTCCCTCCATCAAATTATTGCTTGTTCCTGAATCATCTCCATATCTGCAGCTGCACTTCGGCCCTGGGTGGTCAGATAATTGCCCAGCATCAGCCCGTTGGCCCCGGCCAAAAATATCCAGGACTGGAAATCCTTGAGGGTTACCTCCCTTCCCCCGCAGATTATAATGTCTGTGGAAGGGTTGATCAACCGGAACAAGGCTATACACTTCAGGGCTTCTAATGGCCTGACGAAAGGCCGATCAGCCAAGCGGGTTCCTGGGATAGGATTGAGGAAGTTTAATGGTATGGAATCCACATCCAAACTCCGCAGGGCAAAGGCCAATTCCAGGCGCTGCTCCCAGCTTTCCCCCAGGCCGATGATTCCCCCGCAGCAGACCTGCATCCCGGCCCGCCGGGCGGCCTCAACCGTCCAAATGTCTTCAACATATGCATGGGTCGAACATACTTGGGGGAAATAGCTCTCGGCGGTCTCCAGATTGTGGTGAAATCTGACGACCCCGCTTTGAGCGAGCTCTTGGGCCATAGGCTGACTTAACAGGCCCAAGGAGGCACACACCGCAAGGTCGGTCTTTTGGCAGATCTTATCCACAGCCTCGATGAGGACATCCAACTCCCTGCGGTTTACCTGTTTTCCACTGGTGACCAAGGAAAAGTGCGTAGCTCCGGCTTCCTGCGCCCTGACGGCCTGCTTGAGCATGTGCTCCGCAGCGAGCAGGGGATATGTCGGTACTTGAGCCGCGTGATGCATGGACTGGGCACAAAATGCACAATCCTGTGAACACTGGCCGGATTTCGCGTTGCAGATCAGACAGGTCCGCATCGAGCCGCTCGTCATTGCCGCACACACCTCTCGGCTGGTGAATAACAGCTCGAAAAATTGGTCTTGGGAAAAGCAAAGAATCTCCTGAGCTTCATTCGGCTCCAGTCCCGACCGTCTGCCCTGGATAATGTCTTTCGCCATCCGGTTCAAAAAGCTTTCAGACATAGCTTGTCCTTTGGTTTGAGGCTGTGCTGGTTCCTTGGTGGGTAAAAAAAAGGGGGTCAACTGTCAACCCGACATACATATGGGTTTACAAGGAAGAAAGGGAGGAAGGAAGGCATGAACTACCTGCAATGGCTGGATTCAAGATTCTTTGACCATTCCCTCCTTGACTCCCTTGGAGCCCGGTATGACTTTATCAACCCCCTGCAATTCTGAATGCCGGATAGAACATTTGTTTTCAAAATGTCACATTTCCAGAACAATATCGTAATATATCTTTGATACCCACTGCATGTCATCGCAACAAGGCCTCTATGGCGAATACAATCCAGTTTTTAACAAGCATAAATGAGAATGCTGTTTTTCTTTGCGCATCTGACGCAAAAGAATATTTCAGCTTTGCCGAAGGCAAAGCTGAAGGGAGAAGAATTTTTTTATGGTCCAAGCACTTGAAAACAACCACACCCTTTTTGGTCCTGGGGCCCCTATCCGGACCTTTCCCATTTTTACCAATACAGCTGTCTGTGAAAACGGAAACAAACTCCGGGAGTTCATATTACAGGCTGATCACCTCAGCCTGGTCTTGCTGCAAATCTCCGACTTCTCCCTACTGAGATATTTGTACGGAGACGTTTTGTATTGGGAAGTACGGGATAAGACCATTGAAGCCGTCCGGCAGGCTGCCGCCCGCTTAAGCAAAGACCATTCCGCCCAGATCGGGATCTGCCTCTGCGATTCCGGAGAGTTCGGTCTTTTGAGCAGTGCTGCCTTGGACTCGGATACCCTGCTGGACTGGGCCTTCTCTGTGCGCATGGAGGTGCAAACTGAGCTCAGGTCCTGGCTTGTGAAGCACACCGGACTGCAGCTGAAAATACAGCTCGGATACGGCTCGGCTGCATACACACGTTTTGCACCTGAACAGGAACTGATAAAAATTCTCAGTGTCGCCAGGAAGATATGCACCAATAGTCTGAAAACGGCCCAGCTCTCCCTGACCAAGGAATTCAGATCCATACTCAGCCAGGGCCGCATTCAGGTCGTGTACCAACCCGTACTTGACTTTTCCACAGGCCGTGTTTTGGGCTGGGAAGCCCTCAGCCGGGGACCTGCTGGGAGCCAGTTCGAGTCTCCCATCTCCCTGTTCGATTATGCCGAAGAATCAGGCTCCCTCTTCGAGCTGGAGAAAGTCTGCCGCCAAAAAGCCCTGGCCCATTGCAGTCCACTGAATCCGGGGCAAAAACTTTTTTTGAACATCCACCCCCAAACCCTGGTCGACCCAAATTTTACCCCTGGAGAAACACGGAGCATACTGAGAAAAATCGGGCTGGAACCGGACAATGTGGTCTTTGAAATCACAGAGCGCCACAGCATCAAGGATTTCAGCTTATTTCACAAGACGCTCACCCATTACAGGTCACAGGGATTTCTGGTTGCCGTGGACGATGTAGGAACCGGATACTCCGGGCTGTGGACCATTGCCCAAATCCGGCCGGACTTCATGAAGATCGACATGTCACTGGTCCAGGGTCTGGACCGGGACCCGGTGAAGCGATCCTTGATGGAGACGTTCGTCACCTTCGCGGACAAGATCGGGTCCAAAATTATAGCCGAGGGCATTGAGACGGAAACCGTATTCTCTGCATTGCTCTCTCTGGGCGTTCATTTCGGTCAAGGCTTTTATTTTTCCCGCCCCAAACAGCCCAAACCCCAAGTTTCCCTGACCATGCACAACAGGAGAAGGTCCTCTCAGCCTCAATCCGGGGAACGTTCCTTTTCCATAGAGTACCTGGTTCAGAAAGTACCGGTAGTCAACCAGTCAACCTCAGTTAAGGAGGTCAAGGACATTATGGCCCGGCAGGGTCCCATGGGCAGTGTGATTGTGGCCCATGACGGCGAACCTGTGGGACTGGTCATGAGTTATCACCTGGACCGACAGTTGGCCTCCCAGTATGGGGTTGCCCTATATTCCAAACGGGATGTGGCCTCGCTCATGGACAGCAATCCTTTAGTGGTGGATGCGGCAGATCCTGTGGAGAACGTGGCCAGTCTGGCCACCGGAAGAAACCGCTTCAAGATATATGACGACATTATTGTCACTCAAGGACAGAATATCCTGGGAGTTTCTTCCGTGCAGAAATTGATCGACGCCATGGCCAAATTTCAGATCGAAATGGCCAAGGGAGCCAATCCCCTCACCGGCCTTCCCGGAAACATCGCCCTGGAGAGCGAAATAGAGACCCGTCTGGTCAGTAAACAGCCATTCAGCATCATTTATGCCGACCTGGATAATTTTAAGGCCTTCAACGACATCTACGGATTTCAAAGCGGGGACCAGGTCATCAAGCTTTTGGCCAAGATTATCCAGCACGCCGTCTCCAGACATGGGTCTTCCACCGATCTGGCCGGACATGTGGGCGGGGATGATTTCATCATAATCACCGGCAACCAGCAGGCTGAGCGCATATGCGTGAGCATCGTGAGATGCTTCAGGCGGCTGATCAAATATTCTTACAGTCCCCAGGACAAAAAAAGAGGTTGGATTGAAGCCCAGGGACGGGACGGAAAGAACGGCAAATTCCCATTTGTTTCGGTCTCCCTGGGCATCCTGCACTGCTCCGGTCAGACCAACTTGCAAGCCATCAGTGAGCGGGCAGCTGAAGTCAAGACCTACGCCAAGTCCCAGCCGGGCAATGCCTATGTCACTGACCGCAGAGGCATGCTGAACTGAATAGATATGATCACTTCACTTGCTTGTATTTCAAGCTGCCTTGTGCAGACGCACCGTCCGGTCGACGGCCCTTTGATCAATGAAACAGTTACCAAGCTCATCCCAGCCGATTTTTAGCTCAGGCCATGTGCGCCAACATCAATCCCTTAAAATCCCAGACCATTGTAGAGCTTGGGGCCGGAACCGGTGCAGTGACCAAAATCGCTGCGGAATGTATGCATCCTGATTCCCACCTTCTGGCCATAGAGTCAGATCCGGATTTTTGCCAAGTGCTCACGGAAAATGTCTCCCAGGCAGAAACTCTGCCCTGCGACGCTGGGGATGTTTATGAAAAACTGGCCCAGTACAGTTATTTTTTCTCCAAAAGGCATATATGATTTTGTTTCCCAAAATTCGAGCCGCCCTGTGGGACATGGACGGGACTCTTATCGACACTGAGCGCCTCCATTACCAAATCTTGGCGGATCTGTGCCGGCGGGAAGGAATGCAATGGAGCTGGGA
>JBNJII010000044.1:0-21720 GCA_051749205.1 Thermodesulfobacteriota bacterium
TCCGACCCTCCGGGTAGGGGCAATCCTAGGCGTCTTCGCCGTATGGTTGCCCTCTGAAAATAACAGACCCACGGTGTCAAGTGTGGGTAAAGGTCAGCCCTCAAGGGGGGGACGAAGAAGAGTGAGCGACAGATGAAAGTTGATTTTTCACTAAGGGAAAGCTGTTCAATCTGCTTTGGATTCCAGCCTGCGCGGGAACGACGAACAAAGCAGGGCCTGGTTTTATACGAGGTTTTGTTGTTATTTATTTGATAATACACAGGAAATTCAGGTCATGAGCAGAAATAAACAGGCCTTTATCAGCTCCCAAGAAGGTTCTGCCTTTTGCGACATCACCTCAGTTGTCCCGGCCCCTTGCTGCACAATCTTGGAGAGCATCAGCGACGGGGTGTTCACCATAGATACCCACAAGCGGATCACGTCATTTAATCGGGCTGCTGAAACCATCACCGGCTTTACCCAGCAGGAGGCTATTGGGCAATACTGCTTCGATATCTTTCGAGCCGATATTTGCGAACGGGACTGTGCGCTGGGCAGGACCCTTTCCACAAAGACCCCGCAGATCAATCTTCCGGCTCAGATTATCACCAAGCAGGGTGAAGAAAAACCAATCCGGCTGAGCACCAATATCCTGAAAAGCCAGGATGGGGAAGTTATCGGCGGGGTGGAGACCTTCAGGGACCTTTCCGACCTGGAAGAGCTGCGGCGCCAGATCGATCAAAAGTATGTGAAAGAGGATATAGTGGGCAAGCATCCCAAGATGCAGGCCATTCTCTCCTTTTTGCCCGATGTGGCTGAAAGCGGCAGCTCTGTTCTTATTCAGGGACCGACAGGTACGGGAAAAGAACTTGTGGCCCGGGCCATTCACAATTTGAGCCCCAGTTCCAAAGGCCCTTTTATCGCCGTGAATTGTGCCGCTTTGCCGGAAAGCCTGTTGGAAGCCGAGCTCTTCGGGCACGTCAAAGGGGCCTTTACCGGGGCGGTGCGGGACAAGTCCGGGTACTTTCTGGCCGCTGATCAGGGGACATTGTTTTTGGACGAGATCGGAACTACTTCTTTTGCCTTTCAATCCGACCTGTTGCGGGTCCTGGAAAGCCATGAATTCACCCCGGTTGGCGGGACCCAAAGCGTGAAATCCGATTTTCGGATCATTGCCGCGGCCAATCTTCAGCTCAAGGACCTTGTGGCCAAGGGTGAGTTCCGAGAAGATCTGTATTATCGACTCAATGTGGTCACCCTGGATCTTCCTCCTTTGCAGGAACGAAAAGAGGATATCCCTTTGTTGGTGGATCGATTTATGGCCCAGCTCAATCTTCAAAAAGGAAGACAGATTCAGGGCATAAGCCCTCAGGCCCTCAATGCCCTGGTTTCATATCCCTTTCCCGGCAATATCCGGGAACTGCGAAATGCCATCGAGTTTGCCTTTATTGCCTGCAAGGGATCGCGCATTGAGCTGGAGCATCTGCCTGCTGAGATTGCGCATACCAGCTCATCGCAGCCCTCTGAGTTGTCCGCTCAGGACCAGGAAGAGGCGGAAAGGATCCAAGCCGTGCTCGAACACTGCCGACACAACCGGGAACAAGCGGCCAAGGCCCTGGGCATCAGCCGCAGCACCCTGTGGCGGCGGATGAAGAAACTGGGCATTCTTGGTACAGCCAATTAAGCTTCCTGTTGACTCAAGTACCTGCCAAAGCACAGGCACGCTTGCGCTAACGAAACATAATAAAGTTGAGCTAGTTAATAACTTCACCCGGTATCTTCATCCAAAACCGTTTGACAAAATGATCTGGTCTGGTCAGACTCGTTTTAAGGACAGGAGGCATTAAAAATGCATATTACCAATATTTCCGAGGCAAAGGCTCAGTTATCCGCGTTGATTGAAAGAGTTATGGCCGGAGAAGAAGTGATTATCGGCAAGGCTGGAAAGCCGGTAGCCCGCATTATCAAGTATGAGAATAACCGGCAGCCGCGCCAGCCCGGCGCTTTAAAAGGAAAGATTAAAATCGCACATGATTTCGATGTGCTCCCAGATGATATCGCCGAAGCATTGGGCATGGTGGACAAATGAACTTGTTTCTGGACACACATGTGCTGCTGTGGTGGTTGGACGATAGTCCAACCCTCTTGGATACTGAACGAAATGCTATCGCTGATCCCGATAACCTGATTGTTGTGAGTGCTGCCGTGATCTGGGAAATGCGGATCAAGCAGGTGCTCGGGAAACTTGAGATTCCTACAAATTTTTATCCCGTTATCAAAGATCAGGGATTTGAGCTTTTATCCGTCACCGCGGATCATGCGTATGCCGCGGGCGGACTGCCAATTCACCATCGCGACCCCTTCGACAGAATGATTATCGCCCAGGCCCGGCTAGAAAAACTGTGTATAATCACCCGCGATAACATGTTCAGCAAATACGATGTTTCCGTCTTTGCATAATGAGCGAATCCCAGGATTCCGCAACGACCCCCACGAGTTAAAATCAGGACACACCCATTGCAAAGGTCAGATCTGCCGGAGGCAAAGCTGATCTGAAACACCCCTGAAACCGTTTCAGAACTTGAAACGCATGCCTTCCTTCTTTCCCTGCAATCCGTATTCAGCTTCTTTGCTAACCTACTGTCATCTTTTGCTCATTGCATCAAAGTAGACATCGATGCCTCTGTGGCACTGGGTTTGCTTTGCAGTGGGTATCTTCATGCTGATGCAGCTTTGCCTCCGGCAAATCCGGCATATTTTGGGGAGCGGGTATGATCCTGGGTGTTCCTCTGTTTGGTTTTAGAATATCGCCGCACTTTGGGAGTTCTTCAACTCTTGCAGTCTATGAAGTCCACGATCAAAGGATCTGCAAGAAATACATCTGGCGGATTGGAGGATCTTGCTTTGAGTATCCCATGGAGTTGGCCCGGCAGATAGCCGATTCAGACATAGATGTCCTGGTATGCGGAGGGATACAGAAGCAGTGCAAAGAATGGCTCCTCAATCATGGAATCAATGTTTGGGAAAACTATAGAGGTGAGGCTGAACAAGTCATTGTTTCTTTGATCGCCTCTGAAACTTTGTTTCAAAAACTGCAAACTGTACACAAAGGAGGTGGCTAAGAAATGGAAATTCAAACCATACACATTATCGCTTTGCTCATAACCGGAGTAGGCGTCGGATTTGCATCCGGTCTCTTGGGGGTGGGTGGATGTTTCATTATGGTCCCGGTTCAGTTCTGGGTCCTCAAATCCATGGGGGTGGACCCCACTATAGCCATCCGCATCGCCTTTGGAACCAACTTACTGGTTGTCCTGCCCACAGCCTTGAGCGGGGCCCTGACCCATCACTTCAAGGGTGCAGTGCTCTGGAAGCAGGGCGTTATTCTGGGAGTTATTGCCGCCATCGGGGCCTTTTTGGGGGGCTTTTTGGCTGCGCACTTGCCGGGAGGCATTCTGACCAAGCTCTTCGGCATAGCCATCATTGTGGGCGCCATCCGGATGCTGACCGCCAAGCCGCCAAAGGCGGAAGACAAGCCTTCGGAAAACCCCGTCACCTATGTATTCTGGGGTATCATTCTGGGAATCGTCTCCGGAATCATCGGTATCGGGGGCGGTGTGCTCATGATTCCGGTTATGGTCGTGTTCTTGAATTTCAAAATGCACCAGGCGGTGGGCACGTCCACAGCCTTGATGATGTTTGCCGCCATTGGCGGGGTCCTGGCCTATATGCTCAACGGACTTGGGGTGCAGGGGCTTCCTCCGTATTCCACCGGGTATGTGAACTGGCTGCAATGGGTCCTTTTGGCCGGGTTCAGCATCCCCATGGCCTTTGTCGGGGCCAGGTCAGCCCATCTTTTACCTGCTAAGCAGCTCAAGTATCTCTTTATTATTGTCATGTTTTACATGGGGCTGAAGATGTGCGGTGTGTTTGCCTGGCTGGGGCTGCCCATATAGAAGGGATATATAGGGAAACAGACTTCCTTCCCCGGGAGTGTCGGGGAAGGAAGTCTGTTTCGAAGATGCCCATGTGGAGGGAAATCAGAGCTGGCTATGATTTTTTTCTGTCTTCGTTCCCAGGGTTTATCCCGTGAAATCTCTTCCATTTCACTGGGATCCTCCCTGGGGATATTTTCTCTTGTGGCTTCAGCCACCTTCTGAGGCCAGATGCTCGCAAAGCCCATATCTAGGAAGCCAGCGACAGGGTTGAGTTTCTCAATTATCCGAACTTGTGCTCGATGGTCCGTCCCTGGGCCAGCTCATAGATTGAGCCCCGTATCTGGACCGAGACAGGCTTCGCCCCGCTCTCCAGGGCCTCGATCTGCACCCCGTGCCTATTGATGTCCAGCTCGATCCAGTGGCCCCGATAGCGCAGATGGAATTTGACCCGATCCAGCTCCTCCGGGAACTGCGGGTTAAAGCGCAGAACATTGCCCCTGGCCTCCAGGCCGGTGAAGCAGCGCTGCACAATATCCACGCATCCGGCCATGGCTCCCAGGTGGATCCCTTCGGCGGTGGTCCCGCCCTGGATGTCCTCCACGTCCGTCTTGAGCGCCTCCTCGAAGAGCCTCCAGGCATGCCATCTGTCCCTGCGCGCGGCCACCCAGGAGTGGACCACATAGCTTAAGGAAGAGCCGTTGGAGGTCCGCTCCAGGTAGTAGTCGATGTTCCCGGGGATATCCTCTGGCTTGAGATCGTATCCCAGCTGCCCGAAGAGCTCCTGGAGGTATTCGGCGCTGAACAGGTAGAAGAGCATGAGCACATCCGCCTGCTTGGAGGCCTTGTAGCGATTGCAGGTATCCCCTTCCGCCTCCAGTATCCGGTCCAGCCTCTGAATATCCCCGTATTTCTCCTTGTACCTCTGCCAGTCGAACTCCAGGAGCTGATTGTATCCTTCGAACTGGCTGATGATCCCGTTGTCGTGAAAGGCCACCCGCATCTTTCTGCTGATCTCCCGCCAACGATCGATTTCCGCCTTGCGCACGTCGAGTCGATCGCAGAGCTGGTCCCATTCCTGCTTGGGCAGGATGTCCGAAAGCTCCAGGGCCCGGTTCATAACAAAGACGACCATGACATTGGTGTAGGCGTTGTTGCTCAGTCCTGGGCGATCAGCGTCCGGGTAGCCGTCGTGGAACTCGTCCGGCCCCATGACCCCGTGGATCTCGAAGCGGTCCAGCTCCTCATTGTACGCGGTGATGCTGGACCAAAAGCGGGCGATCTCCAGAATCATCTCCGCACCGTAAAAGGAGAGGAACTCAAAGTCCCCGCTGATCTGGCAGTACTGCCAGATGTTGTACACGATGGCCACGTTGATGTGACGCTGCAGATGCGATTTGTCCGGAAGCCAGCGTCCGGAGTTTGGATTGAGGTGCATGCTTTGGGTCTCCTCCCGGCCGTTGCTCCCACTCTGCCAGGGGAACATGGCCCCTTTGTACCCGCAGTCGTTGGCCATCTGCCGGGCGGTGCTCAGCCGGCGGTAGCGGTACATGAGCAGGGTGCGGGTGATCTGGGGAGCCCTGAAGTTCAGGTAGGGAAAGATAATGACCTCATCCCAGAAGATGTGGCCGCGGTAAGCCTCCCCATGCCAGCCTCTTGCGGGCATGCCTACGTCAATGTCCAGGGAATGCATGGAAGCGCTCTGCAACAGATGGAAGCAATAGAGGTGCAGAGTCCGCTGCACATAATGGTAATGATCGAAGTCCGCGCCGCCCGCTTCCGGAGATCTGTTCACATTGAGCTCCACCTCCATGGCGAACCTGCGCCATAGGTGCTTCCAGGTTTGGGTATGGTTCCGCAGAATGGATATGAACCGTCCGGAACGGCTGACAGCATCAGAGGCCTCCAGAAAGGGTTCGGATATGGCCGGATCCCGGGAAGTAAACAGGGAGACCACCTTCTCCACTTTCACCCCCCGGTTTTCTGCGAACTGCACCCGGAAGACGTGGGCGATGTACCCCGATTCCCTGTAGCAATCCCGCTGCACGCGAAGTGGTTTGTGCTGTTGGAGAACCTCGGTTCGGGCGGCCAGGGCCACGGCGAGCTTGGACTGATTGGCCTGCACCTGCAGCCCGATGGTCCGCTCGTCGACCTCGCTGGTGAACACCGGCTCCAGGTGCTTGTTGTTCAGGGCCTGGTAGCGCTTGACCCCGGAGTTGTCTACCTGGCCGTCCAGGGAGCTTTGTATCTCCAGGTCACCGGACCAATTGACCGGGACAATGCCTGTCTCCAGAGCGGCCATGTGCATGCTGTGCATGCACACTATCCTGCGGTGGTAGATGCGCGTTTCCCTGCCGGCGTGATCCCGCACGTGGAGAAAGCGGTAGACCACGCCGTTTTTGAGGTCCACTCCCTTGCGGTAGGACAAAAGCTCCATCTCATCCACATTGAACCACTCCTCGCCCGGGAAACGGAAGGTGAGGCCGAGCCAGTTGGGCATGTTCACCAGATCCTCGTTCTCTATGATCCGCCCGGCCATCTCGGTCTGCAGGCGGTTGTATCCGCCCGCGAGGTAGGTTCCCGGATAGTGGATTGTATCCGCTTTCATCTCCGGTTCCGCTCCCCTGGTGGCGAAGTATCCGTTGCCCAGGGTGCACAGGGATTCCCTCAGGCCCTCCAGTTCGGGAACATATTCGTTGTAATCCAGGGACCAGGTGCGCCAGTTCCGCAGAAAGGCGTAGAGCATGGACAAAAAATTGCTCACCTCGTTCACAGATTCCAGCCTGTACTTGGCTTCGGTGGGGCGCGACTCATTGGACACCACCAGGGTGATACCCTTCTTGGAGAGGGCTTTGAAGGCATTCTCGTCCGTGACATCGTCGCCGATGAAGATGGGGACCACTCCGTACTGGTCCAGCTCCAGTTCCCGCAGAAGCCACTGCACCGCAAAACCCTTGTGCCATTCAATATCCGGTCCCAGCTCGAAGACCTTCTTGCCCGTCCCTTTGCGCAGCCCGCCCGCGCGCTCCAGGGCCTGATCCACGCAGGCCTCCACCTCTAAAACGCGCTCCTTTGCCACATTGCGGTAGTGCACTGCCATGGAGAATTTCTTTCGTTCCACCTGAGCCCCGTCTATCTCCGCCAGGTCCCGACGCAGCTCGGCTTCGGCCTGCTCCAAAGCGGGAAGGCTCTTCCGGGCCTCTTCCACCTCCATGTGCATTCCTCCCGGACCCTCGATCTCGAATCCGTGGCTGCCGGCGAAATAAAGCCCTTGTACGTCAACGAGCTGCCTGGCATCCGCGAGGCCGCGTCCGCTGATGACGGCAACGGTGCACTTCTCGGTCAGGCTGGCCAGGATATTGCGTATTTCCGGGGACAGGGTGGCCTCTTCCGGGCGGGAGACAATGGGGGTCAGGGTGCCGTCGTAATCCAGAAAGATAGCTACCCGCTTGTCCTCAAAGCGCTTCCTGATCTCCTCGAAGAAGATGAGACCGTGGGGCAGGCGGGTGACATCGTCCCTTAAGTCGATCTGGCCCAGATCCTGCACGACGGTGTCTGCACCCGCCTTTAGGAGTTGCTCCTGCACACCGGTACGGTCTACTCCCACCACCATCCCGAATTCGCCCTTGCGGCCGGCTTGAACTCCGGATATGGCGTCCTCGAAAAGGACGCTCCGGGAGGGGGATACATCCAGGAGGCGAGCCGCCTCCTCGAAGGAATCCGGCTCAGGTTTGCCCTTGAGTTCGTTGTGCTCGATGTCGATGCCGTCCACCCGGACGTCGAAGAGATGACCGATGTTGGCGGCATCGAGAACGGTCTGGCAGTTCTTGCTGGAGGAGACCACGGCGATGCGGAAGGCGCGGCTGCGCAACTGATAAATCAGGTCCACGCTGGTCTCAAACACATCCACGCCCTTTTGCTGGATGCTGTGATTGAAGATCCTGTTCTTCCGATTGCCCAGTCCGCAGACCGTCTCCACTTCCGGTGAGTCGTCCACGTTTCCCAAGGGAAGAGAGATTCCCCGAGAGTCCAGGAAGGATTTCACTCCCTGATAGCGGGGCATGCCATCCACATAGTCGCGGTAATCCGTTTCGATGGAGAAGGGGGTGAACCCCTCATCTGCGTATTTTTCACGCAGGAATTGGTCGAAGAGTTCCTTCCAGGACTCGGCGTGGAGCCTCGCGGTCGTGGTGACCACACCGTCCAGATCGAAGATGCAGGCCTGATACTCTGATCTGGAAATCACGAACTTTCTAGTGGGCATTGTCGCGCTCCTTATTATCACGTATTCCTGTCCGCAGTACCGCTGTATCGCCATGGACCACCTGGGTTTGCGTCTTTCCGATAAACCAAGAGATTGGAGCTGTCTGCCCCAGGATCACGCGGACAATCTTATCGCCTTGATTGAGGCCTTGGGATTCAAGAATATAACCCTGGTTGTGCAGGACTGGGGCGGTCCGATTGGCCTGTCCTGCGCAGTAACCCACCCTGAGAATGTTGCCAGCATAGTTATCATGAATTCCTGGGCCCGGCCTGTCAATCGCGATTCTTATTATAAGGATATCGCCTTGAGGGAAAATGAGCTCAAGAAGTGGGAGCGTATCTTCCCTGAGGCCCGGACGCTTCGTTGAAGTTCGGTGGGTCATTTTGTGCAGGAAGAGGCACTCAATGAGCTTGCCGTAGCGGCTTTTCCCTTCCTCGGGGAGACAGGATCGGCCTAACTGATATTTCATCTGTGAGTGTGTTCCGCCGGGTTGTAGGGCTTGACATACCTTATTTGTTGGTTATTATGCCAAATAGCAAACAGGGGATGGGTAGGAAAAAAGATATCGCGAGGCTACGGAACTCGGGCTAGGATCATGAAGGCCTTGAGACACGCAGGCCGGTTATTCATCGTCGATAAATTGAGCAGGCAGGATCGATGCGTATACGAGCTGACCGAAATAATCGGTGCAGATATGATTGGCAAAGTCATGAAAGACCTCGAGGTGTGCCATGTTGCTGGAGAACTACACCAAAGAAATCTTCCGGTCCAAATGTAATACTCAGGCTTTTGCCAACAACTGCTCAATGTTCCAGGGACTGCGGTCAGCCCACCTGTGAGGATAAAACGACGCCAATTCAGCTAAGACTTGATAGGGAAAGCCGACACTTTGCAATTGACGCCTCACTCGGAAAGATGTGTCATTTGCCCGACCACGTAGCCGTTTGTGTCCAACCTATTGATAATGGTTTGAGCTGAGGTTACAGCAGGATCAAAAAAAACAACAGCTTGTGTTGGCTGATAACGGACTGTGGACTGAACCACTCCCTGGGTGTTTTTCAGTATTTTCTTGATCTCATTGATATTGGTGCCACATGAGCAGGTAATGATGTCTAGTTGAATATTCTCAAGTTCAGAAAGATCCCTTGACTCCTTGTGTGCACATCCAGCAACACAAAAGAAACAAGCACTGAGGGTAAGCATCCAGGTCAAAAATGTACGCATGAGTGATCTCCTTGTTGAAACTCGAAAGTTGATGCGCCTTGACTGCTTTTTGGCAAATTAGCCAAGAATAGAGGTGGTGTCAATTTTCTTTTTTAAGGCAAAAAAGGCTGAAGCCAATATTCGAAGATTGTCTGGGCTGCGATCTGGATGAGTATACAAATTACCTTGGGGAGAATTCAAAGTCGTACGATATTGACAGCTTGGGCAATGTTGGTCATTATACCAAATATTAAACAGGGATGGCTATGAAGGGAAAAATTCGAGATCGATACGAGTCGCGGGCCAAGATCATGAAGGCCCTGGGACATCCGACCCGGCTGTTCATCGTGGATGAGTTGAGCAAAAAAGATCGGTGTGTTTGCGAACTCACAGAAATGATTGGGGCAGATATATCAACTGTTTCCAAGCACCTGTCCATTCTACGGGAGTCCGGGATCGTGGACTACGAAAAACGCGGCACGCAGATGAACTATCGTTTGGCTGCTTCGTGCGTTCTTGGTTTTTTTCGTTGCCTTGAGGACATGGTGCGGACCAATGTCCAGCGTCAAATGCATTGCTTACAGGAAGATGAGGGGAGTTTTGAAGGTACACAATGCCCAAAAGACTATAAAGGGCATTGAATGTTTGGGATGCTCAGGTAGCTGAATACAGAGATTTTGTCTTTGAGATCGGTCTCGAGGGCAGACAAGGTAGATGCCTATGGACAAAAAGAAAGTTCTTTTTTTGTGTACCGGAAATGCATGCCGCAGTCAGATGGCCGAAGGGTGGGCCCGGCATCTGCTCAATGACCAGATTGAAGCGGCTTCAGCCGGCGTGATCAAGCACGGGGTCGACCCCAAGGCGGTCAAGGTCATGGCTGAGGCCGGGGTGGATATCTCCGGGCAGGAGTCCAAGACAATCGATGCATTGCCTGATCAGAACTTTGACGTTGTGATCACTCTGTGCGATGCAGCCAAGGAGAGCTGTCCCTTTTTTCCAGGGCGGGTGGTTCGCCTGCACCAGGGATTTGACGATCCACCCTTGTTGACCAAGGGAATCAAGGATGAGCAAAAGGCCTTGCAGGTCTATCGCCGGGTCAGGGACGAGATAAAAGAGTTCGTGCAACAGTTGTCGCAGCGGATAGAAGACAGATAACAGATAAAATTTTCAGCTATGCTGGAGCATAGCTGAAAATTTTATATTGGCTGTTTTGCCAAATAGTATTCAAAGATTTGAAGGAGTAAGGAGATGAATATGAAGGAACGGTATAAGCTGCTGCTCTTGATAGCTTTCTTTCTGGTTGCCTACTACGTGCCCTGGAATCATGAAGTCATTCGCCAGGCCGGACTGGAGGCCTTTATGATGCTTCGGGAATACGCCCGGGAGCATGTTTTGACCTGTCTGATCCCGGCCTTTTTCATCGCCGGGGCCATTGCCGTATTCGTGTCCCAAGCTTCGGTGATCAAGTATTTTGGGGCTCAGGCCAACAAGTTCCTGTCCTATTCTGTAGCCTCGGTTTCAGGTACGATTCTGGCCGTATGTTCCTGCACGGTTCTGCCCCTGTTTGCCGGAATTTATTCCCGGGGAGCGGGAATCGGCCCGGCCACGGCCTTTCTGTATTCCGGACCGGCCATCAATGTTTTGGCCATTGTGTTCACCGCCCGGGTCCTGGGCTGGCAATTGGGCCTGGCCCGGGCCATCGGGGCAATTTTCTTTGCAGCCGTTATCGGCTTGTGCATGCACTTCATCTTTCGCAAGGACGATGAACAGCGCCAGGCTGGGCAAATGTACCTGCCGGAAGATGAAGAGAAAGGTCGTTCCCTATTTCAGGAAAGCCTGTATATGCTGGTTTTGGTCCTTATTCTCATCTTTGCCGCCTTTGCCAAACCAGCCCAGAATGCGGCCACACTCTGGCAGACTATTTTTCAGATTAAATGGTTTGTGACCGCCGGTCTGCTGATAGTTCTTGGATTCATGCTCAAATCCTGGTTTCAGCGCGAAGAGCTGGGTGAATGGGTTGACTCCACTTGGGGCTTTATGAAGCAGATTTTCCCTCTGCTCTTCGCCGGGGTGCTCTTTGCCGGGTTTTTCCTGGGCCGTCCCGGGGAAACAGCATTGATTCCGGAACGCTTTATTGCCGATCTGGTGGGAGGAAACTCCCTGCAAGCCAATGTCATCGCCGCCCTGGCTTCGGCCCTGATGTATTTCGCCACCCTGACCGAGGTCCCCATCTTGCAGGGGCTCCTTGGGTCCGGCATGGGCCAGGGTCCGGCTTTGACCATGCTTTTGGCCGGTCCGGCCCTGTCCCTGCCCAACCTGATCGTCATCGGCAGTGTCATGGGCTGGAAAAAGACCGGGACTTTTGCCGGTCTTATCGTGGTTCTGTCCACAATTGTGGGTATGAGCTACGGAGCTTTTATTGTTTGATCATAACCGCAGGAGGTTCATTTATGCGTATGTTGGAAGAATTTTTCCCGGAATTTACCCAAAAACTGGATGAAATTGATGAGCTGTATAAGGAAAAACGACTCATTGACGAAAAGACCTATCAATTCATCTGTTTTGCCCTGTCCATTAAGG
Organism: Thermodesulfobacteriota bacterium; assembly: GCA_051749205.1. Classification (GTDB taxonomy): domain Bacteria; phylum Desulfobacterota; class Desulfovibrionia; order Desulfovibrionales; family Desulfothermaceae; genus Desulfovermiculus. The sequence continues at coordinate 11,962 of JBNJII010000044.1, forward strand.
CCAGGTCCAAGCCCTGCGTAATGAAACACTTCCAGGAGGCCTTGGAAGCCGGAGCGACGGTCAAGGAATTGTCCTATATCCTGGCCTTGGTCATGCGTGAAGCGGCTGGGGCGGACGATTGCTGGACTCACGATATATTGGCCCAATGGCAGGAGATCGTGGCCGGAAACATCAAATGTGACTGTCAAACATAAACATTGAAGGAGACGATGTATGGACATTAAGGTGCTCGGACCCGGATGCGCCAAGTGTGAACAAACAGAAAAAATGGTTAAGGATGCACTTCAAGAAAGTGGAATTGAGGCCAACGTGGAAAAGGTGACCGGAACCATGGACATTGCCAAGTACGGGGTGTTCGGCACTCCTGCCGTGGTGGTGGACGGTGAGGTCAAAGTGGTGGGCAAGGTGCCTTCCAAGGAAGACATAAAGAACTGGCTGCAGGGCTAGTGCCTGGTCGTCAAGCATCTGTCCCAATGGAAGGAACCCCCCCCCCCTCAAGCTGTGCAGAGCACACACGTAACACCGGGGGTGTTTTGAAACCCCAGAGGGCAGGCATTGCGCGAAGACGCGAAGCTCTGCCCTGAGGATTCCGATGATTCCCCAAGGTTGGTCAAAGCGCAAGACGTTCATATAACCCCGCACCTCCTTGTAGGGGCAGCCTAGGCGTCTTCCGCCGTATGGCTGCCCTCTGAGAATAACAAACCCACGGTGTCAAGTGTGGGTAAAGGTCAGCAGACCGCAGGGAGGGAAACCAGAGGAAGAAGGGTTTCCAAGACCAGGCAATGTACATATGATTTGGCACTGCCCTTGATCGTGCCCAGGGCAACCCCGGTGGGTTGCCCTGTAAATACCTACTTAATCAGTATATTATGGCAAAACGATATGATCCGAAAAAATAAGGAGAATGAGACAATGAAGAAATTACAGCGCGCAGAAAAACTGCACAGGACACCTCTATGCACAATTGTAATTTCGGTTTTTTTGGTTATTGGGGCATTTTTTTCTGCAAGCAAAATGGTTTATAGCGCTGAGGATTCGCAACAGATGAAATCGGACTCCGGTGGGTCAAACCCTTTGGAAAAGGCTTTTCAGGCCAAAAGACCGGTTGTAGCCGATTTTGGAAGGGGGACATGTGTTCCCTGCAAGATGATGGCACCCATTCTGGAGGACTTGAAGCAGGAATACAAGGGAAAAGCAGAAGTGGTATTCATTGATATTCGGGACCATCCCGGCCTGACCAGAGAAGTAGGCATCCAGGTTATACCGACCCAAGTCTTTTATACCTCTTCAGGTGAGGAAGTAAAACGTCATACAGGATTTATGGATAAATCTGGCTTAGTCCAAGAGATTGAAGGTTTGCTTAATCAGTGAGTTGCACAGCTCCGTGTTTACCCTTTTGTAAGTATAGTTAATCAAATATAACCAAATTGAGACACTCACAATATAAACTCATGTTATAAAGTGTATCGAACTCAAGGGAGGCTTAATGCAGGAGCTTTTCTTAACAATCCATCAATGGATGACCAGCGGCTCTTTGTTTGCAGCTCTGGGTTGCTTTTTATGGGGCGTGATCAGTGTTGCCTTGAGTCCGTGCCATCTGGCCTCCATCCCGCTCATCGTCGGCTATGTCGGCGGACAGGAGGTCATGCCCAAACCTCGGCAGGCGGCGATTTACGCCGGTCTATTCACCATTGGGCTGTTTATCACTATTGTTATCATCGGGGTGGTCTGTGCTTTGCTCGGGCGTATGCTGGGGGAGGTCAGCCCCTATTGGACCATTCTCCTGGGCCTGGTCCTGTTCTGGGTGGCGTTGGATATGCTCGGAGTCAAGGCCTGCTCCATGTCCGGAGGCATGATCAACCGGTTTCGGCTCAAGGGCAGAAAAGGGGCCTTCATCCTCGGTTTAGCCTACGGCATTGTCTCCGGGTCGTGTACCTTCGGTTTTATCGCTCCCATTCTGGCCGTGATTACTGTGCAGGAAAAGATCGCCACCGGAGTGGGTCTGATCCTGCTCTTTGCCCTGGGGCATTGTCTGCCCATTGTCCTGGCCGGGAGTTCCACCGCCTTGGTCCAGCGGGTTATGGCCTCAAGGGGCATGCAGGCCGGAGGGACCTGGTTCCGGCGCTTGGCCGGGCTATTGATCGCTATTTTGGGGGGGTACTTCATCGCCAGGCCGTTTTTGGTGATTTGATCCTGACCGATGCAGACGGACCATGACAACGTACCCCCCAGATTCAGGCTCGTATGAACATGACTCAACCTCGGTCGCTGGCTTGGCCGTCCGGGACCGCCAGGCCCCAGCCAGGCCAGGAAGGGGCGACCGGCGGTCGCCCCTTCAGACTTCAGGCCAGCACGGTGTTGATTTTTACATAATGAGCTCAACAGTACAATCATAAGTCTTGTCCGCATCCTCATCTCCGGGTGCAGTTTGATGTGGGATGATCACAAAAATATCTTCCGCCTGCAACTGGCTGCAAAGAACTGCCGCACCTTTCAAAATATTATCGCAAGTAAATGTACATCGACTTTTTGCAGTGACGTATAGGTATTGACCTGATTCATACCATGGGTTATACTTTTAGCAAACCCATGGAGGAATAAAAATGCCAAATATTAAAACAGCAATTTCAATAGAAAAGCCAATCTTTGAAAAGATGGATATGATTGCTAAAGACCTTTTCAATGGTACGATTTGTAGAGGTTTTAAAAGGGATTAGGCTTCTCATAGAACCAAGAGGCATTGATTAAAATCCAAAGGAGGGTCAATGGAGATCACAGCCAGCCAGGTGATGAGTACAATCCGGCATACTCTCAGCCCCCAGGACACCATCGCTGATGCAGTGCACTGCTTCCGGCAGGCTGGGCGGGAGGACGGCAAACCGGTTTTCGGCCTGCTGGTAATCGACAAAAGCCAGAGATTGGCCGGCATGCTCTCCATGTATGACATTTTGCTTTTTATCCGCCCCAAACATATCGGGGTCTGGGGGGAGATGCAGGATCTGCACATGGAAGGTCTGTACGAAAATCTCTTGCAAAGGACACGGTCTGTGCACGTGGGGGATCTGATGAGCAGGGATGTTGTCAGCATCAGCCCGGATACCCACATCTTGGTCATCATAGATCTGATGCTCAAAAGGCATATCCGCCGTTTGCCTGTGCTGGAAGGTGAGAAGATTCTGGGTATGGTTTATCTTTCCGCAGTGTTCCACCATGTTTTGGAGGACATCTAGCAATGACTGCCAATACCCACCAGAATATGCTTTCCGGTTTTCAGGTCAGGATGGCTATGCGCAAAAATCCTCTGCGCCTGGATGCAAACAAGAGCTTGGATCAAGCCATTTCCTGCATGATCAAGTTCAAGGTCAATGCTTTGTTGATCCATGACTCGGGGAGCGGTCAAGATTTGGGCCTGATTACCAAAACCGACCTCATGACTATGTATTATGCTGACCTTCCCCTGGAGACGGTTTTGGAAGAGGTGTTGGTGGCTCCAATATTGACCTGTTTTCAAGATGATACCCTGGAAACCGCTTTGTCTCACTTGCTTGGCAACGGCGTGAAAAGGATCTATGTATCCGATAACCGAGAGAATGGCATTCTCGGGGTGCTTTCCTATGCGGATATTGTGGGCTTGGTGTACAGATTTTGCCGCCAGTGTGAAAAGAGCCTGGCGTGGCGGAGAAAGAAATCCGGGCTTGAAGAGGCGGCACTGGTCAGGGATGTCATGCACCAGGACGTTGTCTCCTGCAAGCCGGGGCAGAGCATTGCCCAGGCCTTGGAACTCCTTGCCGGAGAACCATTCAGTGCCCTTCTGGTCCAGGAGAACGGACAGAGTATGCCCGGTGTCTTGTCTAAGACCGATTTGATCCTGGCCTACAGACACAGATTGTCTATAAACGCCCCTCTCACAGAGATCGCTAAATTTCCGGCCTTGAGCTGCGCCCGGGAAGAAACCCTGGTCCAGGCCTTACAACGCATGATCTTGGCGGATGTGCACAGGCTTTTTGTGCATGGGCCTGAGCCCTGGGACATTCATGGGGTGTTGTCTTTGACCGATGCTGCCCGGGCCAGGTCCGGGTCATGTCGGGCCTGCAGTGCTACCAGGCTGCAATAAGCTTTCATAAGTTTGCCTGAATACGGCTTCTCTGGATGTTTTCCCTGCTGGGCACAAAAGTGGGTAAGATTTAAAAAAACAGGGCCGCCCCGCGGGGCGGCCCTGTTTTTTTAAATGTTCTCCTCCAGCCGGACCAAGTCGGCAAATGTTTCCCGGTGACGGATGAGCCGGGATTGGTCCTTGTCCACCAGAACTTCCGCAGCCCGGGGACGGGAGTTGTATTGAGAGGCCATGGCAAACCCATAGGCCCCGGCGGAAAAGACGGCGATAAGGTCGTCGGCCTGCAGACCGGGAAGGATGCGGTCCTTGGCCAAAAAGTCTCCGGTTTCGCAGATGGGACCGACAACATCCACAGTCTGTTCCGGTCGGTTGTTTTGCTGGACCTCGGCGATGCGATGGTAGGCGGTGTACAGAGAGGGCCGGATGAGGTCGTTCATGGCTGCGTCAACAACCACGAAGTGTTTGTTTTCAGTTGGCTTGGAGGCCAGGACCCTGCTGACCATGATGCCGGCGTTTCCGGCGATGACCCTGCCCGGCTCCAGGATCAAGGTCACATCCATATCTTGAAGAGCCTGGCTTAAGGCCTGCCCGAATTCTTGAGGGTGAGGGGGGTCCTCTTCACCGTAGGTGATACCCAGCCCACCGCCGAGGTCCAGATACTGGATGTGCATACCCATGTCCATGAGCTGACTGCGCAGGATTTTCAGGCGTTCCAAGGCGTCCAGAAAAGGTTCGATGTGGGTCAATTGGGAGCCAATATGGCAATCAATGCCCACCGGTTCGATTCCCGGCAGCTCATTTGCCTGGGCATAGAGATCCAGGGCCTGGCTCATTTCGATGCCGAACTTGTTCTCCTTCAGGCCGGTAGAGATGTAGGGATGGGTTTGGGGATCTACATCCGGATTAATGCGCAGGCTGATCCTGGCCGTGGTCTGGCTCTCTTGGGCCAATCGACTCAGGGTCTGCAGTTCCTGGGCCGATTCCACGTTGAACATGAGGATGTCTGCAGCCAGGGCGGCCTGCATTTCGAACTCCTGTTTTCCCACCCCGGAAAAGACAATGGTTTTGGGGTCCATTTTGGCCAGCAAGGCCCGGTGCAGCTCGCCGCCGGAGACGATATCCGCCCCAGCTCCCAGTTCTTTGAGCAGTTTCAAGACATGCAGGTTGGAGTTGCACTTCACGGAAAAGCAGGTCAAGTGTGGAATTTGGGCAAAGGCGGAGTCAAAGGCCTGAAAATGACGGGTCAAAGTTGCGGTGGAGTACACATACAAAGGAGTGCCGTACTCCCGGGCCAGGTCGGCTACTCGGACCTCTTCGGCCCACAATTCTCCGTTGTGTTCTTGAAAGTGATGCATACAGGACTGTTCCTTTCTTTTGAGGTCGGATTGAAGTTGAGGTTCCTGTCATTTTTCTTGGCTATGCCTGGGGGCAGAGCTGGACTTCTCCTGCGCTTATGGCAAGTTCAGTGTTGTCTTCTGTGCGCAGGAGTATGGCTCCGGACTCAAGCATATCCAGGGCCGTGCCGGTGTACATCGTTTTCCCGGAGACAATGCGTACCTTATGTCCCAAGGTGATACTCTGGTCCTTCCAAGCCTCACGGATGGGGGCAAATCCATGGGCCTGATAGGTCTGATATGCCGACTCCAGCTCTTGGAGGACTGTCTGTACCAGGTGCAGGCGGTCCACTTTTCGGCCGGACTGGATGCACAGAGAAGTGGCCAAAGCAGAGAGGTCGGCGGGAATCTCGTGGGGCAGGGCATTCACATTCAGGCCGATACCCAGATAGATGGCCTTGATTTGATCTATTTCTGCGTCCAGTTCAGCCAAAATCCCCACAACTTTCAGCCCATGAATCAGGATGTCGTTTGGCCATTTTAATCCTGCCTTGAGAGCGCAGGATTTCGTGATGGCCCGACCAACGGCAGCCCCGGCCAGAAGGGGGAAATGGGGTGCTTGCTCAGGGGGCAGGTCCGGCCTGAGTATGATGGACATGGCCACCCCGTGGGGGACTGCAGCCCAGGTCCTGCCTCGCCGGCCGCGTCCTTGGTCCTGTGTCTCGGCCAGGATTACGGTGCCCTCAGGGGCCCCTTTTTCACCAAGACTTTTGGCCAGGTTCTGGGTGGAGTCGATGTGAGGCCGGAATACTATATCGTGCCCCAAAACCGAAGTTTTGAGTCCGGCCTGGACTCCTTCAGCGCTTAAGCGGTCAGGCATATGTTCCAAGCGGTATCCACGACCGGAAGCTGCCTGGATTTCATATCCTTCCTGGCGAAGAGCATGAATATGTTTCCAGATGGCGGTTCTGGATATTCCGGCTGCATCGGCCAAGTCCTGTCCGGATATCCACGAACCCTGCATCAGGGTAGCTACGATGTGTGTTTTGGGTGAGCTCATGCCATGTCGTTCTGCAGAAAAAAAGTGTAGAAAATATATAAGCATCACAGCCTGTTACGGTCTTTTGGATGCGTGAGAGCGCACCTGGAGTCTGCCTGCTTCGGTATCATGGATCAAGAATAAAGGCAAATTATAAAGGCAAACCAAGGCAATAGCTTTTCCTGTGCCCCCGAAGGCTGGTCTTTATACATACCTTAACCGTGGTGTGATATTTTCAAATATCTAGGGTATGACGTGCCTGCCATGCTTAGCCCCTCATGGTCTGGTCCTTTGTCTCGACATGTCAGACAAATGTGCCCTGGATAAAGACCAAAACGAACAGGGCCACGGTCTCTACTATTCCTATGGTCATAAGGTAATTGCCGAATCCCTGACCGGTCTCGGCCAGGGCATCAGCAGCCGCAGCTCCGGCCTTGCCCTGAAACCAGGAAGAGGCCCCCATGGCCAGCCCGCCGAAGAGACCCGCGGCCAGCATGGCCGGCCAGTTCAAAAAAGAAGCACCCTGCTGCAGAGCTTGTTCGCTCACCCCGAGCATGAGATTCATCAGGATCATGCCGTAAATGGTTTGGGACAAGGGGGCACCGATAAAGGTGATCAGGATAAAGGGAGCGGATTTGTTTTGGGCATAGGCCTTTTTCCAGGCCCCGATGGCGGCCATTCCTGCACTTCCGGTGCCCAGGGCCGATCCGGCTGCAGCCAGCCCCAGGGCGGTTGCGGCCCCGGCCTTGCCCCAGGCGGTCATGAGTTCAAGTTCCATGCTGTTCTCCTTTGGAGTGAAAAGCAAAAGGCTGAAACCTGGTCCCGGACCAGGTAATACCTGCGTGGCTGGCGAATTCCAGGGTGTTCAAGCGTACTCCATGCACCAGGATTCCCATGGCGGCTAAGGCGATATTCATACTGTGCCCCACAAAGAGGATGAGTGCGGCCCCGAAGCTGCTGACGATTCCACCAAATCCCAGGGATAAGGCCATCTGGTTGAAGGCCTGGGCCACAGCAACGGTGGCTGTGCCCACGGCAAAGAGGCGGACATAGGAGACCACGTCCACGAATTGGGTGATGATGTCCAGGGGAAGCCGGATGTACTCTGTCCATTGGGAGAGGGCAGTATGCAGAGGACGCATAAAGGCCAGGATCAGCAAGAGTCCGAGACCGAGCAAGCCGAGGAGGATATCCGGGAAGTCGTGCAACAGGACCAGGCTTCGGGCGGCAAAGAACATGACCCAGGTCAACATAATCCAACCCAGCTGAGCCAGGATTCGGGGGCTGGGCCAAAGAAGCATCATTTGCCACGCATGAGCCAGGCTGAGGTGGACTGCGCCGAGCAGAAAACAGAGCAGCATAAGCCGATCATCGGAACCCGGGCCGGTGAGCCAGTCCACCTGAAAAGCAGTGAAGAAAGGCCCGGATGGCGATGTGCCCAGGACATTGCCGGTTAAAAGGCCCCAGATCACAGTGGCCAGGCTCATGATGAGCAGAAAAGGAAAGAGTTCCGGCTGCATTCGATCCAGATGACGCCGGGAGAGGAAGGTAGTGGCCAGAAACAGGGCCCCGTATCCGGCATCGCCGATGATCATGGCAAAAAAAAGGCTTAGAAATAAAAGAAAGGGGGCGCTGATATCCGCTTCCCTGTAGCCGGGAATGATATTGATCAGCGAGAAAACGGTTTGAATCGGCCGGACCCAGCGGGGGGTATGGATCAAAGTCGGTGGGTTATCATCCACACCGGGATCAGTGATCTGGCAGCCCCAGCCACCTGTTCGGGCCAGATCCTGAACCGCACTCTGGCTTGGCTCTGGTATATAGCCTTGAAGAACGGCTACAGGACCCAGGATGTCCATGCCCGCCCTGGCCTGCAAGAAAGACACCCTGTCCCGGGCCTGGGCCAGGAGGCGCAGGATCTGAGGCCGGTATGGGCTTAAAGAGCGGATTTCCTTTCGAGTGGAGGCTTTTTCTTCCTCAAGCTCGCCCAGTTGGCGGGTGATCTCTTTCAGGCTTTTTTCCGGGAGCTTGACTTCAGGGCCTGGAGGGCTGATTTTGTCCCGGCTGAAGAGGGCCAGGTACCGGGCGTTATGATCTGAACTGACCTCAATGGTGACTGCCTGGGGTGGCAGGGAAGGTTCCCGGGCAATGGGGACCTGGCACAGGACGAGGTGCACTCCATTTTCCCGCAGGGCCTGCGCAGTGTGCGGATCAAAGTCTCCAAAGGGCTGGATGCGTGTTTTTTCCTGATTGAGTTCTTCAATTTTGTCCTGGGTCTTGCGCAGTTTTTGCAAGCAGCTCCAGATGGAGTCAGCGGCCTGTTCCCCGGTCATATCCCCCATGCTGGAGAGGGATGCAGATTGAGGCTCCAGGACGTCAGCAGTTTGCTCCAGACGGTGCACCTCCTGCTGAGCCTTGTCCAGATCAGTATCGGCTGGACTCTCGGCCACAGAAAGATGGACCAGGCCGGCTTTTTGCAGAAGCTGCAGGGCCTGCTCCTTGTGCTTGGCCTGGCACAGGAGAGTGACTTTTTTCATGGGCACGATCATGCGCCGGTGCTCCATTCCTGGGTTTTGGATTTGGCCATTTTGGCCCTGGCGATGGCAGCGGTTTGTTCCTCGCCCAAGGCAATACGGATGACGCGTATGTTTTCACGGCACTCCGGGATCTTGATCTTTTCAAACAGATTGACTCGCTGGGTGGCGGTGCGCAATTCCCGGCTCAGGACGTCAAGTTCTTGCTGCAGCAGTTCCTGCCGGACCCGCAGACTGATAAGTTCTTTGCTTTTTTCCACTCCTATATCCACCCAGGGAGGGGTGCGGGAAAAGTCCGGGACCCGGGATTCAAACTCTAATGAGTCCAGTCTGCGCACAGTCACTCCGGCGATATTGGTCTGCCGAGTAGTGATCGTATGGACGTGCACCAACCCCTCCAGGCCGACGTCTTCGGCAAACAATGCGGCCCAGGCAGAGACCTCGGACCACAGTTGGGAAGACTTTGTATTCGCATCTTTCAATTCAGCCTGCACCCTGCGCACCTGGCTTTGCAGCTGTTCCTTTTTGAGCTGCAAGGTGGGCAGAAAGCGCTGATAGCGGTGCAAGGCCTCGCGTTGGGCCTTGAGTTCAGCTTTGGTCAGTTTGATCTTAGACATAATTGTAGAAGTTGTCAGGTGTCAGCTTTGCCTCTGGCGGCCTGTTATTGGTTATCAGTTATCTGTTCTTTGCAAGAAGCCGCCAGTTTGATCACGAATGAAACGCAGGGACGTCCCCCTC
>JBNJII010000045.1:0-21331 GCA_051749205.1 Thermodesulfobacteriota bacterium
GACCCTCCGGGTAGGGGCAATCCTAGGCGTCTTCGCCGTATGGTTGCCCTCTGAAAATAACAGACCCACGGTGTCAAGTGTGTATAAAGAACAGCAAGAGGATGGCCGGAGCCATAAGAGGAAGACGTCCCCAGGGAGGGCCCTCAGTTGAATGGATAAGGTTTAACGGGGTAGGCCCTGTGAACGAAGAGAATTATCAAGTTACGAATGCCACATGCCGAATAACGAATAACAGGGTGGAGTGAGATAATGGCCGATGAAATAGCCCTTTTCGGTCAGAGCTATCAGGTTCTGGAAAAATCTTTGGACCTGCGCAAAAAGAATCATCAGTATCTGGCTTCCAATATAGCCAACGCCCAGACCCCGGGGTACTCTCCCAGCCACTTGAACTTTGAGGGGCAGCTGCAGGCGGCTATCTCCGGCCAGGGTGAAATGCGAGCCACGGACGATAACCATTTTGGCCTCGGCTCCGGAGGGGTGCAGGATGTGGAGGGGAATTTGGTGACCAGGGATAGATCCGGAATCGCGGATGAGAACGGGGTGCGCATGCAGGAGGAAATGTCCTTGTTGTCCCAAAATCAGCTCAAATACGAAACTGCGGCCAAGATGCTGCGGGGCAAGTTCTCTTTGATGCAGTACGTCATACAACAAGGCAAATAGGTCGAACCCAGGAGCGGATATGAATTTTTTCCAGTCTATGCAGATAAGCGCCAGCGCCTTGAGCGCCCAGACGGTGCGCATGAACACCTTGAGCTCCAATCTGGCCAATGTAAACACCACCCGCACCCCGGAGGGGGGACCATATCAGCCCAAGGCGGCTGTTTTTCAGTCCCAGTCCAGCTTCGACAGTTTCATGCAGGAAGCCGCAGTCGAGGGGCAAGAGGGGGTGGCCGGCGTGGGGGTTGAGCGTATCCTGAGCCAGGAAGACGCGGTCAAGGATGTCTTTGATCCCTCCCATCCGGATGCCAACGAGGATGGCTATGTGAGCGTGCCGGATATCAATGTGGTCACCCAGATGACGGATATCATGACCGCCACCAGGGCCTATGAAGCCAATGTGAACGGGATGAAGGCCGCTCAGCGCATGGCCATGAAGGCCTTGGAGATTGGAGGATAGCCAGATGCAGATACCGGACAGCACAGCCTTGACCGAAATGCAGGAAGCCGGCCAAAAGGCGGGCAACGGCCCGAAAGCAGGAGAGGTGACCCAGGACTTTGCCCAGGCCTTGGAAAAGTCCCTGCAGGAAGTGGACGGAAGGCTGAAGAACGCTTCCCAGGCCCAACAGGATGTGGCCGCAGGTGGAGAAACCAGCGTGCACGAGGCCATGGTGGCCGGGCAGAAGGCCAACCTGTCCATGCGCTTTGCCCTGCAGATCAGGAACAAGGCCTTGGAGGCCTATAAAGAGATCATGCGCATGCAGGTTTAGGCACATCTAACCAATAACGAATAACAGGCCGCCAGAGGCGGCGCTTGTATGAAACAAGACTCAACCCCGGTCGATGGCTTGGCTGTCCGGGATAGCTAGGCCCTGGCCGGGAAGGGCGACCGCCGGGTCGCCCCTACAGGATGTTCGATAACGCCTTTGAAAAAATTAACATCGGGCTGGCGTAATGGTGTGTAGGGGCGACTGGCAGTCGCCCTTTTGGTAATTCCGGCATCTCCACAACAGGTTTCATTCATGATCAATCCGGCAAATTCTCTTTTTTGGGCGCTTTGGCCCAAAAGATAGGTCAGATTTGCCGGAAGCAAAGCTGACACCTGAAGCGTGAGTCCTTGGGATCTCGTTCATACGAGCAAGGAAAGAATCCTGATCCAACAATACAAACAGATTGTGATAAAATAATGCAAGAGGCCATTGCCAAGGCCCAGGGCCTTATAGAAGAGATTGCCGAAGAATTGGTCATGTTCGACGCCTCGGACCCGGATGAGGCGTCCGGATTGAGCGCCTCCTTCACCCGAATCTCCGAGTTGCTCCAGGAGACATATCCCCGAGCATCCCAAGGCGCAGCCACCGCGGCTCAGCGGCTGCAGGGTCAAGGACCGGGGTCCGGCTCAGAAGGGGCAAAGTCTCTGGAAGAGCTGCTTTCTGATCTGACGTCAGCTTTACAAGCCCTTTTGATCCAGGGACGCAGGGAAAACGAGATTTCCCTGCCCTTTGAGGAGGCAGGCGAAGAGGGGCAGGAGTCTGAGGGCTTGGCTTGGGGCGTGGACCAGGAGATGCTTTCCGCCTACGTTGCCCAGCAGGTCTCCATGCTCTCTGATCTGGAGGACTTGATTTTGGCCTATGAAAAGGAGCGCACGGATGAGCCCCTGGCTGAGATCAAGCGCCTGGTGCACACAGCCAAGGGCGAGGCCGGGGTGATGGGCCTGGAATCCGTGGCCCAGGCCTGCCACGACCTGGAAGACTATGTTCAGGAGTACGGACAGACCCTGTCGCCGGATATCCTCCTGGAGTTTAAGGACTGGTTCGAGACCGCTGTGCAGGCCTGCAACAAGGGTGGTCCTCTGCCGGAAGCCGCATTTTTGGGCCAGGACGATCAAGCCCCGGAACCTGTTCAGCCTCTTCCCGGTGATCAGACAGAATCTGAACAGGCCCCAGAAGCAGACCATCCCACTCCAAACCAAGAATCATCTGCCCAAGACCCCGCCCCTTTGGAGGAAGACCCGCTTCTGCAGCCGGTGCCCATCAGTGATCCGGAGATCACAGCCGAATTTATCACCGAAGCCCAGGAACACTTCGATATTGCCGACGAGAATCTGCTGACCCTGGAAAGCGATCCCCAGAACCTGGATGCAGTGGCCGCGGTTTTCCGGGCCTTTCACACCATCAAGGGAACCTGCGGCTTTTTGGGGCTGACTCCCCACTGTGAGCTGGCTCACAAGGCGGAAAATCTTTTGGATGAAGTACGCAGAGAGCACATGGGATTTGCCGGTTCGGTGGTGGATGCGACCTTCAACGCCCTGGACATGCTCAAATCCATGACCGTGGATCTCAGGGATGCCCTGGAAAAGGGAGGCATCTACACCCCTGAGCCCAATTTGCGAAAGGTCTATGATTTTGTGGTTGCTGTCCGGGACAGTGCTCCGGCGGCCGAAGACAAGACGTCAAAGCCGGTCTGTGCATCGACTGAAGAACGTCCTCCGGCCAAGGAGGAGCCTTCCGGGGAAGCCGTTGTCCCGGAGCCTTCCGCCCCGGCCGCCCCGGACGCCAAGCCGGCCCAGGGACCGGAAACGGCCAAGGCGGCCGGCGCTCAGAGCGGGACCCAGATAAAGCAAACCATGAAGATCGATGCAGACAAGATCGATCTCTTGCTGGACACCATCGGAGAGCTGGTCATTGTAGAGTCCATCGTCACTCAGGACCAGAGCCTGAACGGGAATATATCCTCCAGACTGGAGCGCAACCTGGCCCAGCTGACCAAGATTACCCGCAGCCTGCAGGATATGGGCATGTCCATGCGCATGATCCCCATTGAGGCCACCTTTCGGCGCATGGCCCGCCTGGTCCGGGACTTGGCCAAGAAATCCGGCAAGCAGGTGGAGCTGGAGATGCAGGGCAAGGAGACGGAGCTGGACAAGGCCATGGTGGAAAAACTGGGGGATCCTCTGGTGCATATGGTCCGAAACGCCATGGACCACGGGATTGAACCTACCCCTGAAGACCGGACGCAGGCCGGCAAGCCGGCCAAGGCCAAAATCATTCTCCAGGCCTACCATGAAGGGGGAAGCATCCATATCGGGATCAGTGACGACGGCCGGGGCCTGGACCGGGAGGTGATTGCCAATAAGGCCGTGGAACGGGGTATTATTGCTTCGGGCGAGGGGATGAGTGATGAAGAGATCTACGCCTTGATCTTTGAGCCCGGTTTCTCCACAGCCGCCCAGATCACAGATGTCTCCGGCCGGGGGGTGGGCATGGATGTGGTCAAAAGCAATATCGAGGCCCTGCGGGGCAATATCCGTATAACGTCCCAGCCCGGTGAGGGAACGACCTTTACTCTGGTTTTGCCTTTGACCATGGCTATTATCGACGGCATGCTGGTCCGGGTGGGGAGCGAGCGCTTTATCCTGCCTCTTCTGTCTATTATTCAGTCCTTTCAGCCCACTTCGGATATGGTGGCCACTGTGGCCGGTCGGGGAGAGACCCTGCCTTTCCGGGGCCGCTTGGTCCCCTTGTTCCGCTTGGCCCGGCTGTTTTCCGTGTCCGATGCAGTCGATGATCCCACTCGAGGCATCGCCGTGGTGGTGGAGGATGCGGGTCGGCTGGCGGCCATTCTGGTGGATGAGCTCCTGGGCCAGAATCAGACCGTGATCAAGAGCCTGGGCTCGGCCATGGGCTCCATTCCCGGTGTGGCCGGGGCCAGCATCATGTCCGACGGGCAGCCGGGATTGATCATCGACGTCAACGGCGTCGTGCGCATGGCCACCAGCTGATACCGGCCCCCAACTCTTCCTTGGTAGCCACACAAGGAAGGATCCAAGGTCCAGGAACAGGCCGCAGCCACCGTCCAGGAGGCCAGTAGTCTTCTGCGCCAGGACCGGCTGGCCAGGCGGAAGGAACGTGAGGACACCCAGGGTGACAAAATAGTGTCTGTGGCTTGGCATGCAGTCAAGCATTTGACACATGCGTGGCCCAGGTCGCGACCCAGGGCCGGGCTGAAGAGCGCATGGACCACACGGCCCAGGGAGTGGAACGCCGGGCGGCCCGGACCAAAAAGAATGCAGCAGAACCGTATGCACAAGGTCACCTCTGCGTTTCATAAAGGCCTTCATTATATTCGAGGTGTATTCACTTTGTACGAGCCTCAGGAAGGTCTGAAGGCTCACCCTATCAGGAGTTAAGGAGTCGAAGGGATGGATGTTGGCAGGATCGCTCACAGTGTTGAATTTCGAACCGTGATGCCGGTGGCTCTTATCTGTTTGGTTTTTGCCGTGACCTTGTATGTTATGGGTGACTGGCTGTTAGACTCCAGCATGGAGAGGACCCTGCATTCCCGGGTGGAAAATAAGGTCAACGACGTGCGCAGCGCGGTTGAGGAAAGGGGTCAGAACATGCTGGCCAGGGCCGGGCTGTTCAGTCGAGCGGATTTCATTCAAAAGGCCTATCAAGTGGCCCACAGCGGAGATATGCATTCCGCCCAGGATTCCAAGCTGGCCCGGGCCAGAGAAGAGTTGCGCGATGGGATGGCCGCCTTTGAACGCGGATATACAGAGAACTTGGGTGCCAAGAGCTTCCGTATCCATTTCCACCTGCCTTCGGGCCGCAGCCTGGTGCGCCTGTGGCGGAAGAACCAATCCCAGAGCGATGATTTATCCGGGTTTCGGCAGACGGTGCTGGATATCAGCCAAGGCAGCCACTCCCCGATCACTGGGATTGAGATCGGACGCGGCGGTTTCGCCATCCGGGGTATCGCCCCGGTGCTGGCGGACAATGGAGACTACCTGGGATCTGTAGAGGTTTTATCCAGTTACGATCCGGTTGTGGCCAACATGGTCTCCAGCCAGGAAGAAAATCTTGCTGTGTTCATGAACCGGGAGTTCCTGTCCACTGCCCACAAGCTCCAGGATAGCGATAAGCACCCGGTGGTGGGCGAGGACTTTGTCTTTGTCTCCTCGACAGACAGGGCCCAAACTGAGGAGATTGTGCGCCCGGAAATGCTGCGCAAAGGCACGTCCGCAATTGCAAAGCAAAATATTCACACTATGCACGCAGCCACATTTCCCATTAAGGACTACAGCGGGAAGCAGATCGGGGTCATGCTGTACACTGTGGATATAAGCGGGCTTTTGGCCACAAAATCAAATATGGAACGCGGGGTGATCATCCTCAGTGTCTTGCTGGTGCTTCTGGTGGTCGGCCTCCTGTTGTGGCGTATGCGGGCGGTCTTTTTGCCCATTAAGAACCTTTTGCGGACCCTGTCTGGAACTTCACGCATTCTGGCTTCCACATCCCAGCAGCTTTCCTCCTCCAGCCAGTCCATGGCCGAGGGTTCCAACGAGCAGGCCTCCAGCCTGGAGGAGACCTCGTCCTCCCTGGAAGAGATGTCCTCCCAGACCAAGCACACCGCGGACAACGCCTCTGAGGCCGAACAGGCCATGACCGATGCCAGTCAGGAGGTTGAGGGCGGCGTGCAAGCCATGGATCAGATGAACGAGGCCATAGGACAGATCAAGAGCGGGTCGGAAGAGACCTCCAAGATCATCAAGACCATTGACGACATCGCCTTTCAGACCAACCTCTTGGCCTTGAACGCCGCCGTGGAGGCGGCCCGGGCCGGAGAGGCGGGCAAGGGCTTTGCCGTAGTGGCCGAGGAGGTGCGCAATCTGGCCCAGCGCTCCGCGGAAGCGGCCAAAAACACCTCGGAGCTGATCGAGAGGTCCCAGGCCAGTGCGCAAAACGGCGTCCATACGGCCCAGGACGTGTCTGAGCGCCTGCACCGCATCCACGAGGGCGTGAGCAAGGTGGATACCCTGGTCAAGGAGATCGCAGCCGCAGGCAAGGAGCAGGCCCAGGGGATCGAGCAGGTGAACACCGCAGTGGCCGAGATGGACAAGGTGGTCCAGCAAAACGCCTCCGACTCCGAGGAGTCGGCCAGTGCGGCCCAGGAGCTGTCCTCGCAGGCCTCGGAACTGGACCGGATGGTGCGGGAGCTGACCGCCATCGTGGGCGGCTCCGGCGAGACCGGAAGTCAAGAACAGGGTCAGGCTTCCCGGCGGGAGCAAAGTTCCCGGCACCGGACGGCCACGCGCCAGACGTCCCGGACAGGCCAATCCGCACAGTCCCCGGGCAGTAGTCGGCAGGAAGGTTCTGCCCGGACAAGGCGGGGACAGACCAAGAGCCACCCCCGGCAGTCGCAGTCCAGGAAAACACAGTCCTCCAGCCAGAGCCGGGAGCAGGCTCCGGAGAAGCTGATCCCCTTGGATGAGGACGACTTCAAGGATTTTTAGGCCCTTGGCTGGATCATCTGGACCAAACCCAGAAATACTCCCTCAGGCTGAGCATGGCACACACTTGACACCGGGGGTGTTTTGAAACCCCAGAGGGCAGGCATTACGCGAAGACGCGAAGCACTGCCCCTACCGTGAGGATTCCGATGATTTTCCAAGGTTGGTCAAAGCGCACGACGTTCATATAACCCCGCACCTCCTTGTAGGGGCATCCCAGGCGTCTTCCGCCGTATGGCTGCCCTCTGAGAATAACTAGCCCACGGTGTCAGGTGTGGGTAAAGGTCAGCTTGGCAAGGAGGGGATCAAGGGGTGGTTGAACAATAACCAATGCCTGAGCATGGCAGCATATGGAGGCAATCACAATGAGCAGTGCACGTTCTCGTTCCCAACAGGCTGTGGAAGCCGGAATGGAAGAGTTGGCCGGGAAGTATCTGACCTTTCGGCTGGCTGACGAAGAATACGGACTGGAGATATTAAAGGTTCAAGAAATTATCGAAATGCTTGAAATTACTCGGGTTCCGCGGGTTCCGGACTACGTGCGGGGAGTGATCAACCTGCGGGGCAAGGTCATTCCCATTGTTGATCTGCGTCTTAAGTTCGGGATGCCGGCCCAGGAGACCTCCAGAAAGACATGTATTATCGTGGTCCGCGTGCAGCGGGGAGACTCCAGTGTGATCATGGGCATTATTGTGGATGAGGTCTCGGAAGTGGTGGAGATAAGTGCGGAAGAGATTGAGTCCGCTCCAGCCTTCGGCACCCAGGTGGATACCACCTTCATCCTGGGTATGGCCAAGACCAAGGATGCGGTGAAGATCCTCTTGGATATCGACAAGGTTTTGTCCTCTGATGAGTTTGAGGCCTTGGCCAAGGCCGGAAGTTGACAGTACAAGGAATTGATATAGAGTCACAAACTGTGAGCGAACAAACTATAGATGCCTCTACCTTTCAGAATTTTGTCCAGCTGATTTATGAACGGGCCGGTATCCGACTGGGGGGTAACAAGCAGGCCTTAGTCGCTTCTCGGCTGGGCAAGCGCATGCGTCGGCTGGGTATCTCCTGCTACAAGGAGTATTTCGATTACGTGCGCAAGGACCGCACGGAATCCGAGCTTGTAGCCTTGCTGGATGAAATATCCACCAATGTGACGCAATTTTACCGAGAGTCCAGGCATTTCCAGGTCTTGGCCGATATTATGGCCAAATGGGAAGCACAAGGACAGAAGCGTTTCCGGCTGTGGTGCGCGGCGGCTTCGACTGGAGAGGAGCCGTACACCATAGCCATCACTTTGCAGGAGACACTGCGTTCAACTGCGGATACCAAAATCCTGGCTACAGATCTCTCCACCCGAGTCTTGGAACACGCCCGCAAAGGGGTGTATGAGGCCAAACGCATGGAAAAAGTGCCCAAAGAGCTGGCCAATAAATACTTTACGCGTTCCGGACACGGGGCGGAGCAGGTATTCACTGTTTCCAACGACCTAAAAAGCATGCTCACCTACGCCCGGCTCAACCTTTCCGAGATTCCTTTTCCCATGCGCGGCCCCCTGGATGTGATATTTTGTCGCAATGTGATGATCTATTTCGACAACAGGATACGAAAACGTCTCCTGGACGAGATGTACAGATTGCTCAAACCCGGCGGGTACCTCATGGTCGGACACGCTGAAAGCCTGTCCGGCTTGCTGAGTACCTTTCAAAGTGTTGAACCCTCTGTGTACATTCGTCCGTAAATTTAATGCAACCGAGAGTGATGAATGGCACTCGTTGTCGTGGATATTGCCCAAATGATGATAACCGATTCCCCCGAGGATGTCCTGGTGACCTATTCCCTGGGCTCCTGCGTGGGGGTGGCGGTATACGACCCCATGCTGGGGATCGGAGGCATGATCCACTGCATGCTTCCCCTGTCCAAGGTGGACCAGGACAAGGCCAGGCAGCGGCCGGGCATGTTCGTGGATACCGGCTTGTCCCTTCTCTTGACCAGGCTGTTCAACATGGGGGTGCGCAAGTCCAGGGCCTTGGTTCTGGCTGCGGGCGGGGCCCATGTGCTCAACAACAACAGCCTGTTCAAGATAGGGGAGCGCAATATCACGGTGTTGCGCAAGATCTTATGGAAAAACGGGATGCTTATGCAGGTCAAAGATGTGGGGGGCAACGCCTCCCGGACCATTCGGCTGCATTTGGACACCCAGCAGTTTGTGGTCAAAAAGCAAGGACAGGAATTCTGCTACGATCTATCCGGGGATTGAGATGCGCCTCTGAAATGGGGCCAGATGGCCAAGGAGCCTGCAAGCCTTCCACCTGCGCAATAAGGGTCGAAGTGTATGGGATATAATGTACTGATAGTGGATGACTCCATGATCATCCGCAGCATGGTGGCCAAGACCCTGCAGATTTCCGGCCTGGAGCTGGGCAAGCTGCATTACGCCTCCAACGGGCAAGAGGGCCTGGACCAGGTTTCCAACCATGCAGTGGATATTGTCTTTGCCGACATCAATATGCCGGTCATGGATGGGGTGCAGATGGTCTCGGCTATGGCTGAAGAGGGTCTGCTGCAGCGTATTCCGGTGGTTATTATCTCCACTGAGCGCAATACGCAGCGCATTGATCATCTCAAGGCCCTGGGCGTGACCGCCTATCTGAAAAAGCCTTTCATGCCTGAGGACTTCAAGGCCGTGGTGGAGGGGCTGCTGGCCAAAGGGGGCGAAAGCACATGACTGACCCCTTGCAGGTATTTCACCAGGTCCTGGAGCGGACATTTGAAGACTTCGCCTTTATGTTTATCGAGCCGGTGCCTGTTTCTCAGATCCGGGAGGCGGAGGCTGCAGCCTATGTCCGGGCCAGGATCAGCTATGCTGCCCAGGAGGAAAAGGGGGAGCTTGTGGCCATGGCCTCCATGGATTTTTGTCGATGCCTGAGCCAAAATATTCTGGGCATGGACCCGGATGAGGAGTTGCCACCGGGGACAGCGGAGAGTGCTTTGAGCGAGCTGGTCAATGTGGCCTGTGGATCCCTGGCCGAGGCTTTGTACGGCACTGAACAGGCCGTGGATCTGCACCCCTCGGAGTATGCGCTGTGCACAGCCGGAGATTGGGCTGCGTTCATAGACACCCCGCCCACCCTGGCCCTGTTGGTGGATGATTACCCGGTGGGTTTCTGTCTGGGCCTGTTTTCCGGGGATGACGACATCCCTGGAGCACAAAAAGACGGGTGAGGCCTGCATGCGAGCCGTAAAAGTTCTTATTGTGGACGACTCGGCCATTGTCCGCCAGGTCTTTACCCGGGAGCTGGGGCAGGCCGAAGGCATAGAGGTTGTGGGTTCAGCCCCGGATCCTTACGTGGCCAGAGACAAGATTGTCCAGTTGCAGCCCGATGTGGTGCTTTTAGACATTGAGATGCCGCGCATGGATGGCCTGACCTTCCTGCGCAAGCTCATGCAGCACTATCCCCTGCCGGTGATCATCGTCTCCTCTTTGACCGCCAAGGGCGGTGAACTGGCCATGGATGCCATCAATGCCGGGGCGGTGGATGTGATGAGCAAGCCCGGCTCCGCCTTTTCCGTGGCCGATATGTCCACTGCTCTGGTGGATAAGATCCATGCCGCAGCCAAAGCCAGGCTGAGCCGGCCCCATAGCAAGCAGGAAGCGGTCCAGCCCAAGGCAGAGCCGGTCTCTCTGGTCCAACGCAAGCTGACCAATGCTGTGGTGGTTATCGGGGCCTCCACCGGGGGGACGCAGGCCATACAATCCGTTTTGCAGGCCATGCCCAGAAACAGCCCCGGGCTGGTCATTGTCCAGCACATGCCGGAGAACTTCACCGCTTCCTTTGCCGCCCGGCTCAACGAGCTGTGTGCCCTGGAGGTGCGCGAGGCCAGAAACAATGACAGCGTGGTGCCTGGGGTGGCCCTTATCGCTCCCGGGAACTTCCATATGCTCTTAAAGCGCAGCGGGGCGCGGTTCTTTGTGCAGGTCAAAAACGGTCCCTTGGTCTGTCGGCAGCGGCCCAGTGTGGAGGTTTTGTTCAAATCTGCGGCCAAGTCGGCCGGACGCAATGCCGTGGGGGTGATGCTCACCGGGATGGGCAAGGACGGGGCCGAAGGCATGCTGGCCATGCACCAGGCCGGGGCCAGGACCATAGCCCAGGACGAGGCCACAAGCGTGGTCTTCGGCATGCCCAATGAGGCCATCAAGCTGGGCGGTGTGGACCGGGTGGTGGGCTTGCCCCATATTCCACATCAGATCATGAGCATGTTGGGAAATTCACCGGATGCGGCCAATGGATGAGGAAGAGATCTCTTCAATCCTGTGCATCTGGGAAAAAAATGAAAGTTTCAAGCCGTATGTTTCCGGTCGGGAGAAGTCCAATGAGCGGTCACGACAGACAGATTGAGATTCCACGCCTGGGGGTAGTGGACCTGAAAGGAATAACCAACCGTAATGAGAAACGGGTGCTGGGCTGCTTGCCGGAGGTTTTGGAGGAGTTTCCGGATTTTCTTCAGGAACGGGTCAATATTCAAGACGTCTATGCCTTGAGTTTGAACCTGCTGCCCCCCAGGTACACGCAGGCCTTTTCTATAGTGCTCAAAGAACCGGTCACTGAGGAGGAGGTCCGCGAGGCGGTGCGCCAGGCAATCCGCCGGGTACAAAAAAATCCCAAGTAATTGCCGGGCAATGACGGAAGAAGATGTCCACGGGTTTCATAATCTATTGATCTGGCAAATCTTTGAACCGTCAAGGTCCTATGACTGCAAGAGATAACTCCCAAGTCTTGACCACTGTGGTGGTCGATCAGTTCGAGTTTCAGGTCACCTGGAGCGCGCCCTGCGGCCAGGGATGCATTCTCTGGATGCGGGATATGGGCCAGAACGTGATGTTTGAGGCCCTGGGACGTTTTGAGCGTTTTGAGAAGCGCCATGTCCTGGATTTCATCACCCGCTACGTCACCAATCCCGATCTGCGGGAAGAAATCAGCAAGAAGCGTTTTCAGCTCCACCTGGACACCCTGTCTCCGAGGGTTTTTGCCGAGATCGAGGGGTTAGGCTTTGAAGACAAGCAGACCGCGTTCCGCAATCTGTTCAGCCTGGACAGTGTGGTGGATCAATACGTGGATTTGGGTTGGAAACGGCGGATCATGGCCAAAAGATTTCATCCCGACCATGGGGGCACAACGCAATCCATGACGGTGATCAATGAAGGGTATGAACGACTTGTGGACGAGCATACCGGAAAATAGAGTGGGCTGCAGAAAACATGGCTGGGGAAAGAGCAAAACATATGCGCATAATCCGGCATTGGACGATGGCTTGGCCAAAAAAATCTTTTCTGGAAAATACGTTGTGTTGTCCCGGATACGGACCGCCGGTATGAGTGGGGGGAGAAGAGAGTCGTCATGAAGCTAGAGGATCAGATATATCAGTCCATACGCGAGGCTCCGGTCATGTCCCCCAGCGCCATCCGCCTGGTGCATTTGATCGCTGAGGAAGAGTACGATCTGGATGAGGTGGTCAGTTTTGTGCGCCTGGACTCCGGATTAACCAGCAATATCCTGCGTCTGGTGAATTCTCCGGCTTTCGGGGTGATGAAGCCGGTCAACTCCATCGACCGGGCGGTCATATATTTGGGGACCCAGACCGTGGTCAGCCTGGCCCTGGTCAACTTGAACGCCCATTTTTTTGAGCAGGAGCTGCAAGGATATCACAGTCCCCAGGGAGAATTCTGGCATCATGAACTGCGCACTGCCTTGACTTCCAGGGAAATCGCCCGGATGACCGACTATGGGGTCAGCCCGGACCTGGCCTTCACAGCCGGATTGCTCCACGATATAGGCAAGATTGTAATTTCCAACTACCAGCTCAAGAAGCAATGTGATTTGATGCCCAAGGTCCAGGAAGAAGAAACGGTCAGTTATCTGGAACTGGAGCAGACGTACTTGGGAACGGATCATTGCCAGGTGGGAGCCATGCTGGCCAAGCAATGGCGTCTGCCCGGGGCCCTGGAGAGCAGCATCGAGTTTCACCATGAGCCCTCCAAGGCCCCGGGAGAGTACAGACCCTTGGTATACATGGTGCATATTGGAGACGCCCTGGCCATGATGGCCGGACTGGGAACGGGGATAGACACCTTGCAATACAATCTGGACGCGGGGTATATGTCCTACTATTCCTTTACCTTCGATGAAATCGCCGTGCTTATGATGAATGTGGAAGATGAGTTTGAGCAACTTAAAAATGCCCTGACCCCCTTATGAAGCGATTGAGCATGCATGAGCTAGTGCCTGGTATGGTCCTGGAGTCTCCGGTCCGGGATCAAAAGGGGCGTTTCCTTATACCGGCCGGCGAGACGGTCACGGAAAAGCATATCCGGGTATGCAAGATTTGGGGAGCCACAGACATATGGGTCAAGACCTCGGACAGCCGGGACCATTCACCGGCAGAATCTGTGAACGAGATTCCGGAGCCGATCCGTTTCCAGGCCGAACAAAGGGTCCGGGAGTGGTTCGGGGACAACGACCTGGAGAACGAGTTTCTGGCCCAGGTCTTTCGCATCGCCGTGCAACGAAAGGCCATGGAGATGCACTCCCATGGCAAGAGCAAAGAGCCTTCTGCCGCCAAAGACAACCGGACCTGGGCCGAGTCCCGCTATCAACCCCGGAAGCCGTCACGGTCCATAACCTTGCAGTCTTTGATCAACGAGCGCATGAAACTGCCCGCTCTCCCGGATATCTACCACAAGACCATGGCCTCTGTTTATAATGTGGATGTGCCTATTGCCGAGATAGCCCAAGTCATCAGTAAAGATCCCTCTTTGTCGGCCAAGGTGCTCCAGCTGGTGAACAGCAGCTTCTACGGCCTGCTCAAGCCTGTGGAGACCTTGACCCACGCCTTGGCCCTTATAGGGACCGATCAGCTGATGATCATCGTCACCGGGGTCAGCGTGGTCTCGGTATTCAAGGACCTTTCTTCATCCATGCTCAATATGCGCCAGTTCTGGGAGCACAGTGTGGCCTGCGGTATAGTCTGTCGGCAGCTGGCCAGCTACATGAATGGGGTGGTGAACTCAGAGCGCTATTTTGTGGCCGGATTGCTCCACGATATCGGACGCTTGGCTATGATCCAGGGTGTGGCTGAGGATATGGCCAGAAGCATGGCCAAGTCCCGGGTGCATAAGTTGCCCCTGGTACGGGCCGAAGCCCAGGTGCTGGGCTTCGACCATGCCCAAGCCGGGGCCTATCTGGCCCAGACCTGGAGCCTTCCCACCCCCCTGGAACGGATGATCCGGTACCATCACGCTCCGGAGTCGGCGGCTCAGAATATCGATCCCGCGGTTGTGGCCGTGTCCGATTTTGTGGTCACCGCCCTGGAGATCGGATGCAGTGGGAACAGGTACTTGCCCGCCTTTTACCCAGAGACCTGGAAGAGATTGGACCTGAGCCCAAGCATTCTGGAAAATGTTGTTTTTCAACTGGATAATCAGCTCAATGACACATTCGTTCTTATCTATGGGAATTGACTTTGTAATGAATGACGCAACTACATACACCCATCAACTCGAGAATATCGTACAGCAAAGCTATGATGCGCTGGAAATCTGTGCCTTGTTTGAAGATAAACAAAGCGTTTTCGATGATATACAAAGTGTCCAAGAGCTGTTTTCCCAGACTGTGGACATCTTGCGAAAAAGAATACCCATCCAGACCCATGCCTATTTTGTTGTCGACGATGACACAAAGGATATGCGCCTTGAGTACTGTCAGGAGGCCGGGGAAGGGAATTATGTCCAAGAGGTCTTTGAACATCTGGTGGACAACGGATATGTGGCCTGGGCCCTGCGGGAGAAACGGCTGGTTTCATCTCTGAGCAAGGACGGCCGCTACCAGGTCCTATTGCACTCCCTGACTACCAGGCAGAATATCCACGGGCTGTTTTTGGCTTTTGTCAGCCCCAATACATTTGTCATCAACAACATTAATTCCTTGCTTTTTTCGGTTCTGCTGCGCTCCACAGCCTTTGCCTATGAGAACTTTCTCCTCTACTCCAGAGTGGAGAAGCAGAAAAAGGAGCTCAGCCAGACGGTGGACAGCCTGCATGTGGAAATGCGGGAAAAGGAAGAGGTGGAAAAAAACTTGCGCCAATCAGAGGTGGTCTATCGCAATGTTTTTGAAAATACAGGAAATCCGACAATCATCGTCAACCAAGAGGGGAAGATAACCCTGGCCAACTCCCAGTTTGCTGCATTCTCCAATTACAGCCAAAAGGAGCTGGTGGATTCCAAGAATATTTTCGATTTTTTGTCTGTCGAGTGTCTGGGGTTCACCTTTGAAGCCCTGATCTCCTGCCCTTCGGAAAACAGGCATCAGGAAAAGCAAGAAGTTCTGTTTTTTGACCGCAACCGAATCAAGTATCACGTTTTGCTCTATGCCTATCCCTTGGGCATCGACGATGCTTTGATCATTTCTTTATCCGATATATCCAAGATCAAGACCGTGGAGAAGAGGCTCAACTTCCAGGCCTATCACGACCAGTTGACCCACCTCCCCAACCGGGCGTTTCTGGAGGAACGCCTGGAGATGGCCATCCGCAAGGCCATGATCTCCGAGGAGTACAGCTATGCGGTGGTGTTCATAGATATCGACCGCCTCAAGACCATCAACGACACCATGGGCCATGCAGCCGGTGATCAGTTGATCATAGCCGCAGGCCAGAAGATACGTCACTGTATACGGGATGTGGACACCTTGGCCCGCTTCGGGGGGGATGAGTTCGTCCTCCTCCTGGAGGGTATCAAGGAGCGCCGGGACTGCGAGCTGGTCATGCAGAGGCTGCAGGCTGAGTTCAAAAAACCGGTATTGGTGGGGGGCAAGGAGATCTATGTCACCTTCAGCAGTGGAATATTTTTGGCCAGCCGTGAGTATGTGGAGAGCGAAGAGGTTATCAGGCGGGCAGACATCGCCATGTATCAGGTCAAGAAGAAAGGCCGGAACAAACATGAATACTACGATCAGGCCCATTCCGGACAGGAGATGCAGAACCTGTATCTGGAGCAGGACCTGCTTCGGGCCCTGTCCAATGATGAGATATACCTGCAATATCAGCCTATTGTAGATCTGATCAGCAACTCGCTGCACAGCGTGGAGGCCCTGGCCCGCTGGAATCATCCGGAATTGGGGGATATCCCGCCCAACCAGTTCATCCCCATCGCCGAAAGCACCAATTTGATCCATCCCCTGGGAATGAAGATCTTCTCCCTGGCCTTTGCCAGCTTTGTCAAATGGCAAAGGGCGTATCCAAAGATGGAGCAGTTCAATCTGGCCATCAATATGTCTGTCAAGCAGCTTATGCATCAAACTGTGGTGGAAGAAATAAAGGTCTGTGCGCAGCAGTGCGGGTTCCCTCTGGAAAGGCTGCATGTGGAAATAACCGAGAGCATTTTCTTGGATCAAAGCCTGGAAAATAAAAGAACCATAGAGGAGCTCAACAGGCTGGGTGTGACCATCACCATAGACGACTTCGGCACCGGATATTCATCCTTGAATTATCTCAACCAGTTCGCTATTGATGCGGTGAAGATCGACAAGAGCATGATCCACCAAATCGTGGACAACGACAATTGCCAATATATCGTGGAGTCTATGGTCAGCTTGGCCCAGAAGATGAATCTGGCCATTGTGGCTGAGGGCATTGAGGAGCGCGAGCAGCTGTATGTGCTGCAGGGGCTGAAGTGCCAGCTGGGACAGGGCTTTTTCTTTTCCCGGCCTATATCCGGAGAGCTGATGTCCTCCTTCTTGGGCATAGATGGAGATCCATCTCTAAGTTTACTAAATTCGAATATCGAAGTCCAAAATTCGAAACAATCGGAATAAATGACAAAAAAATCAAAACAAAGAACAAAATCTCAATCCAGATATCACACTGTTTTATTTTGAATATTATTTCTTATTAGAATTTTGCTCTGATTGTTTCGTATTTCGATGTTCGTATTTCGAGTTTTTGCTTCGGTCCATAATGGGTCAAATTTCAAAACACAATCAGCATAAGACGCGGTACTAGAATAAGCGGCTGGCGATCCAGCTGCCGGCCACAAAGGTGCCCAAAGAGCTGCCCAGATTGGCCAGAACGACCACCAAGAGGATGCGGCAGACCGGATTGAGCCAGAACCCGCGTACAGATCCCAAGGCTTGGGGAAGGCCTTCCAGATCGGCCACAGTGGGTTTCTTGATCCAGGCCTGGACCAGTCCGGCCACCCAGCCGGCAGCAATGGACGGATTCAGGCTGGTCAGGGGGGCGGCAAGGAATGTGGACGCGATGGTCAGGGGGTGGGCCAGAGCCAGAGATACGGCCAGGGCGGAGAAGACTCCGTTGACCACAATCCAGATGGAGATGGACTGCACGGACTGCTCCGGTCCCTGCATGAAACCATAGATCAACAGGCCGAGGATAACGACGGGAATGCCCCACTTGAAAATGCCCGGCCACTTGGAGGGCGGGGGCAGCTCCTGCAAAGGGGCGGTGTCGATATGTGTGGGCAGGGCCTTGACGATGCCGGGCACGTGTCCGGCCCCGACCACAGCTACCACCACCCGGCCGGGGGCGTTTTGAATGCTGTGGGCCAGGTACAGGTCCCGCTCGTCGATGAGGCGCTTTTTGACTTGGGGGTAGGCCTGGGCCACCTGGTCCATAACCACCTCCAGCTGATCCTTGTCTTTGAGATCCTCGATGCTGGACTCATCCACCTTGTCCGGCAGGACCAGAGTGGCCAGCAAGTGAAAGAGCATCTTCAGTTTGTGCCACCAGGAGAGGTATCCCCATACCCGCTTGAGGGTGATGTTCACATCCCGGTCGGCCAGGATCAGCTGTGCTCCCTGTTCGCGGGCCATGTCCACGGCGGCCAGCATCTCCGCTCCGGGCTGAATGCCCAGCTGCTTGGCGATGGATCGATAGAAGGCGGAAAGGATGAGCTGGATGAGCAAGAACAGAGACTTTTTTTCCTTGACCACCCGGAAGATGTCCATCTTTTTCCAGTCCTCGGGGCGGGTCATGGCCTGATGGCGGGAGGGGCAGAGCTCCACACACACTGTGTCCGGCTGGGTCAGAGCCAGAGTGGTGTGCACGTCCCGGACACTGGCATGGGAGACATGGGCCGTGCCCACGATGTGTACGGTTTTGCCCTGGACGTCAACGGTGGTCACGCTTGAAGGCAGGGTCTGTTGGATATTGATATCGTTCATCAAGGATAGAGTCTTGGGTATTGTCTTTTCCGCAGGGATCCGTAATGGGTGCGGATGTATTTTGTGATGCATGTATTCCAGCTGGCAGCTGCCTTTGTAGACCTTTTGGGGCCTGGAGTAAAGGGCGGCCTTCTTGCGGCCGGGCCCTGCCCTCCTGGCTTGCATGAAAGGAGATTTACCCTCGTCCTCCCTCTTTTTCGTCCCCCCTTGAGGGGCTGATCCTTACCCACACCCGACACCGTGGGTCTGTTATTTTCAGAGGGCAACCATACGGCGAAGACGCCTAGGATTGCCCGGAGGGTCGGAGGTTGCATTCCGGGATATGAGGGGGGTCTCGCATTGCGACAGATGATTGATGACAAGGCACTAGTGCTGTGTCTTATAACTTCCGGCCCATATATTGGCAATTTCTAATGCCAAAAATCGGTGCAACATTTTTTAAGACGTAGTACCAGCTTGCCAAGGAGGGGACCCCAGGGGTGGTTGAACAATGACCAACACCTTATGGGGTCAGCGGAGATAGCCCCATTTCTCAAGCCGGGAGTAGGCGTATTTGGCCTGCTTACCCTGATTGACCTGACCCAGAAACTGTTTGTACCTGGAAGCGGCTGATTCCTTGCGGCCCATGCCTTCCAAGGACAGGCCCTGCAGAAAAGTGGTGGTGGGGTTGCCGGGCAAGATCCGTTCATAGGCGGAAAAGGCCTGTAATGCGCCTTGATAGTCCTCTTGGCCCATATCGGCAACTCCCTTGACGTATCTGGCTTGGGCCTCTTGGGGGTACACCTCTTGGGCCTTTTGGGAATATCTTTCCGCTTCCCGCAGACGGTCCTGGGCCAGAAGACACTTGGACATCATGACCAGGGCGGCGTAGTCTTGGGGGGCAGTGTCCAGGGCCCGGCCCAAAGAGGTCTCCGCGGATCGGTAGTCTTGCTTGGCCATGTACTTGTCCGCTTCCTGCATGGCCTTTATGGCCGGCTTTATCTTGCGCAGCTCGGCTGTGCGGTCCATGTAGCGCTCTTTGTATTCCGGGTTGCGCAAGGCGTAGGCGTATTTGGCCTTGGCCGTCTGTTTGGCAGTGGCCAGGCGATCTTGGGACATGGGGTGGGTGGAGAACATGGTTTCCAGAGCAGAGGGCTGCCTGGAGGACAGGCTGACCAGCATTTCCTGCAGGCTGATCATCCCTTGGGGACTGTATCCGGCCTGGACCATGTACTTGAGCCCCAGCTCGTCGGCCTGGCGTTCATGGTCCCGGCTGTATTTGGCCAAAAGAAGCCCGGCCCCCAGTCCACCCAAGCCGGAGACCAGGGGGGCGTACTCCTCGTTTCCGGACAGGGCGATTCCGGCTCCGGCCAAAACCGCGGAGACAAAAATGCCCTTGGTCATCTGCTGGGCTGTGTGCCTGGCGTTGACATGTCCCAATTCGTGTCCGAGGAGAGCGGCCAGTTCGGCTTCGTCCTCCATCTCCACCAGGATTCCCCGGGTGACGGCGATGCTGCCTCCGGGGAAGGCATAGGCGTTGACATAGGCTGCGTTCACTCCCTGGAAGGAATAGGGCATGTCCGGGCGGTGGGTGATGTCCGTGATCCGTTTTCCGGTTTGGCCGAGATAGGCATTGAGCCCTTGATCCTGGACCACTCCATAATCGGCTGAAAACTGATGCGGCGAACGTTCCCGGTCGATCTGGATTTCCTGCTCCCGGGACATGAGCATGAGTTGGGATTCACCGGTAACCGGATTCATGGCGCACCCAGTGAGGGCTCCGGCACTGGCTCCCAGGGCCAGGGATATAAATGTGCGCCTGCTCATGCAGGAAGTTGGGGTAGAGGTCATGGCAAAATCTCCCTGTGAGGTGAAGATAAACGTTGGGTTCCAGGATATGCGCAATGGTCAGCCTGTGTCCAGGCCGCCCCGAGGTGGATGTGCTTTTCCGGAGTAAGGTGTCCAAAGAACATGTGCCGGATTGATTATATACAAATCAAGAGGACCGGGATAGATTCAAAATGGAGCGGGTGATAATCTCAGCCGCTCAGGGGCGGGCCCAGGCGTCTTTCGCCGTATGGCTGCCCTCTTCATCCTGCCAGGCTGAGTCTGAAGGTCCCAAATGACAAATCTGATTTTCAAGGAGAGGCCTATGCACGAGGAGTCAGAAGGGCAGTATCCTTCCTTTCACGAAGAGATGGAGCACATGTCCGATGAAGAAGTGGAAGAGGCGATCATGGACCGGATATTGGATCATGGAGAGATTGACACGGAAAGCCTCCATGTCCTGTCCCAGGAGGGCATTGTCTCAGTCGAAGGGGTTTTGCCCTCAGCCGCCCAGTACCAGAGCTTGATAAGCCTGTTGCGGGATGAGCTCAACCTGGAGCATGTGGTGGACCGGGTCCGCATCCAAGACGAAGTTATGTTTGGGGATGACGAGGACCTGGAGCCGCCGAGCATTCCGGACGAGGATTAGGCCCAAAAATTGTACTCACTGTTCATAGCTAGTTCATTTTTCACTGCAGAGTGTATCCATCTGTAACGCTTACAAGGAGGCAAAAATGAAAATGCGTAGTGTGTGTGCAGGTTTGATGGTCCTCTTCTGTGTGGGTATCGGATCCCAGGCCTTTGCCCATTGTGAAATTCCTTGCGGCATATATGATGATGCAATGCGTGTATCCATGCTCAAGGAGCACCTGGTGACCATCGAAAAGAGCATGGAGACCATCAAGGCCTTGCAAAAAGACAAAGACGCGGACATGAACCAGCTGGTCCGCTGGATCATGAACAAGGAAGATCACGCCAACCAGTTCCAAGACATCGTTTCCCAGTACTTTATGACCCAGCGTGTCGGGGTGGACAGTGCGAAGTATTCACAGAAAGTACAGGTCCTGCACCAGATGCTGGTTTTGGCCATGCGCTGCAAGCAGAGCACTGATACCGATCACGTGCAGTCCCTGCGCAAGCTGATCAAGGACTTTGAAAAGCTGTATTTTGATCACGCCCACGATTAAGAACCTGCTGATAAGCTCGGATTGCTCAGCTTTGTTTTTCAGCAAAGCTGAGCAATCCGAGCTGAGTACTAGTACTGCGTCTCAAAAATATTGCCTCAATTTTTGGCAATCGGTTCTATTTCATTTATAAGTTTATTAAATTCGAATATCGAAATCCGAAATTCGAA